>DAOUZW010000065.1 GCA_030671315.1 Candidatus Bathyarchaeota archaeon | reverse complement strand
AGCTCAGCATGGATAGAGCAGTAGACTCGTTTGGCTGACCCTCCTAATCTTACTGGTGAAAGCTAAAGGTCCGGGGTTCAAATCCCCGCGGGCCCGCCACAAAAACTATCTAACCCCTATTCACGCTTAGTTCAAATTTGGATGCTTTTAATATTTGTATGCAGATAAATATGATAACACCGTTATATTTATGTCAGTAATTTCTATTCTGATAGATTGTAAAAATTGTTTTAAATGAGGTGATAATTATGCCAAAACATCCTGGACATGAAAAACATCTTTGTAAAATGGTTGTCGGAGATATGGAAGATATAGATCAGATTAAACCACTCGTGAACAGTCCGAAATATATCTGTAGTGCATGTGGAAGAGTAGCAAATAGTTCAGAAAATCTTTGCGCACCAACCAGTCTATAATAACATCTTCGATAAATCCAAGTTTTTGGAAATTCATTCCCTTTTTTATGAAACTTCAATAATTTAGTCAGGAGGTAGTACGTACTCATCTTGTTTTATATTCTTAGTATGTGCAATCAAACAGCTTTTAATCAGCTTTGAATCTCTTATGATTCGGTTTAGATATGCTTTGAAGCTCGGTTTTATAGGATTGGGAACAATGGGAGCGCCAATGGCTCTCAATTTAGTGAAGGCTGGTTTTGAATTAATTGTATATGATATAGAGCCAGATTCTGATAGGGTACAGAGTGTTGTTAAGCAAGGGGCAAAACTTTGCAATAAGCCTAGTGATGTATCTGTGGATACTAAATTTGTACTCCTCTCTCTTCCAACCCAGGCCGTTTCCGAAGAGGTGACACTAGGAAAGGGAGGCATTGTTCAGACAGCTGCGCCAGGAAGTGTCATAATCGAGCTCAGCACAGTATCTCCAGTAACTATCAAGAAACTTGATGCTGCAGCTAAATCTCGAGGAATTGATGTACTCGATGCTCCTATTTCAGGTGGTAGAACGGGTGCTGAGGCAGCTACATTAACTGTAATGGTAGGTGGCAGAAGGGAGACATTCGATAGATGTAGGTCAATCTTTGAAAGTATTGGTAAAAGGGTCTATTATATTGGTGAAATAGGTTCGGGAGAAATTGTTAAGCTTCTGAATAATATGTTAGTGCTAACGGACTTGATTACAGCCCGATCTGTACTCGAAATAGCTGTTGAGGCTGGAATAGATCCAAAACTAGTACATGAAATTATTAATGTGAGCACTGGTCAGAGTTGGGTTTGGACGAATTGGGTTCCAACGATTCTAACTAGGAAGACTGTAGGTTCGACACCAGATATATTCAAGAAAGATGTGACGATAGCTCTCGAAATGGCGGAGAACTTAAAACTTTATCCTGAAACGGCAATAGCAGCTTTAAACTTCTTAAGAACTTATAATCAAAACCAGCAGGGAACAAGAGACATATCCACTATGTTTGAATTTTTATCATAATCGACTTGAAGTTTGTTCACGTTCGAGCGCGCCCGCTATATTAAGAATTTTCTTATATTCACCGAACACTTACTTAATGTTGAGATCTCATGAAAGGTGCAATAGTATTTTTAGTATTCTTCGTAGCAATGACATCATTGACACTAATTTACGCTGATCTACCTCCTGGAAGACAGATTTACGAAATGCTTGATGTACCTGAGACTGACTACCCAGTTGGAGGTATACCTGCAACTGTCTTGATAATATCTTTATTCAATGGTATTGTTTATGGTATCATCGCATGTCTGATTTACTCGATAGCAATGGCAGCAAAACGTAGAAGAAACGAATCAAAGAATGAAGTCGCATCAACAGAGCAAAAAAAATTCTGTATCAATTGCGGGGCTGAAATACCTGAATCAACCACCTACTGTGGAAAATGTGGTGCCAGCCAGTAAACTCTCTTTTATACAACTAAAAAAACATCGCGTGTGCTCATGACGGCTTTGTAGATTAATAGTCGTCATCCTCAATATTTGATGGTAAAGTATAGCAGAATGGATAATGCTACGCATGCGAATAAGTCTGGCAACATTGCAAATGGTCCAAGACCAAAAGCGCGAAAACCAAAAAGCCAATGTATCAATGGATTTGATGAAAGTGCGTACAGAAGGAGAGTCATTGAGAATATTAATAATCCAATTGTAAACTCTGACTTTGTCTTTCTATATATATCGATATATCCAATCAATAAGAAAATCAACAGCATGACATTGATAGAGGAGATTACTGTTTTGACTGTATAAAATAGCTCTATATCTCCAGGAGTTGGACGACTTGGTCTTGGACCCATAAATTCAGCTCGTGGATGTGAATTGGGTATCCTAATCGGATATTCTATGGTCCAAAATATCACAAGCAAAACCACTATTGAGAGTGCTACCAGCATCAGTGTCAGTTTTAGATTCTTGTTCAATTCATGTTTCACCTGTTTTTCTCCCTTTTTTCTTTTTTTCCAATTTTCTCCATAATTTCTTCAAAAACTACATAATTTTCTTCCATTTGTGGAGACAAGAAGTATGTGGTACCATACCTGTCCCCAGCTGTCGTAATTATTTTATTCTTCTCTAGAATTTCCAAGTGATGCCTTATGGTTCTATAATCTTTTTTGAGTAAAGTTGCTAATTGATTAGCATTTTGTGGAGTTTCCTTAAGCACTTTAATAATTTCTGCGCGAGTTACCCCACCTCTAGTGCCTGCAATCAACCATCCTAATACGTATTTTGAAGGCTGAATGATTGCAGACATTTGTACCACTAAAAAATATTTCAGTTGAGAATACTGTAGAATCAATAGACCAATAATAAAGATGTCTCTGCCAGTTCATTTTATTTTGGTAAGAAAATATTAGCGCATATTCTAAATTTAATAATATTTTCTTGATAATTTAATCTATTCTTATATCTTGGTAAGATTTGGAATAGATTTGGGTAAAATTATGATAAATTGTTTAATAGATATTTGTCAAATCTTGAAAAATGGTATAATAATCTAAAGGAACTCAATAAGCCATGTAATGATGGAGGTGACTAGAACGAATAAAAACATTGGATTAATCTTGGTATCGGTATTGGTCGTGTCAGCAATCTCTGGTGGTATTATCCTAACTACATATGCATCTGATGATAGAGAGATCGGACGTTTTAATCGAGGTGCATGCAATTTCGGCGACTTATCAGACATACAACGAGAGGAAATTAAAGATATGGTAAAGGATATGCGTGAGAATGGTGCCAGCAAAGAAGAGATCAAGGTGGCAGTGGAATCAAAGCTAACGGAATGGGGAATCGAAGTTCCAGAATTTGAAGGCAAATTTAAGAAAGGCGCCAAAGGTCGTCACCCCCCTTTTCTGAATGACCTTACAGAGGAACAGCGAAAAGAAATTAAAGATATGGTAAAGGATATGCGTGAGAATGGTGCCAGCAAAGAAGAGATCAGAGATGCGTTCAAAATGAAGTTAGAGGAATGGAACATAGAGATTCCAAAGAAACCAATGCCGACACCCCAATAAATCTTCAAAAAATAAGAAACCATTAATACTTCTCTCCATCTCCTCTTTTTAGAGCTTATCGTAGCATGCGACAAAGATTACTTGAATAAGAATTAAGAATCAAGTGAACGCTATGCAAATTCAAATGATATTAGCTATCGTAAGATTAAGTATAATCTATTCCATAGATTTTCAGCTATAGAAATCCCCGAGGCTCTTTTGCTTTTTCTTCTCTAGAAGATTAGATACTTTAATCCCGATTCTTCTTAACTTCTTTCCAGGATTTTCCTCAAAGAATTTTAGAAGTAATTTCCTAACTGTAATTAGATTTTCATCAATTAGATCTGTTTGTTGCAGAGTTTCACTTCTGGAATGGGTTTTTAATTCTGTATCTATTACGATTATCGAGATTGTTCGAAAGTCGACAACTTTCTTTTTGATTTTTTTCTGTAAATCAATTGAAAGTTCCTTTATTTTCTCAAATATCATTTCAATATTATCTGTATCTTCACGTAACGTTCCTATTCTAGATATTTGTTGTATTTCACCTTGTTCTACAGGTGATTCATCAATTCCTTTCGCCTTCTCTCGGAGATTTTTCGCTTTATTTTTTCCGAATATCCTTTCAAGAGCATCAATATTATAATTGGCTAGATCACTTGCAGTTTGTATTCCGAGATCATTTAGAGATTTAGTTGTCCTGTCTCCTATACCATGAATCTTTGATACAGACAGCTTCTCAAAAAAACCAATGACCTCACCATCTGTGATAACGGTTAATCCGTTAGGTTTCTCATACCCAGAAGCCATTTTTGCAACTAGCTTGTTTGGACCGATACCTACAGAACATGTTAGACCCTCGTGGTGCTCAATCTTCTCTTTAATCTTTTCAGCAATTTTCTGGGCTTCAATCCAATTTCCGAAGGTTTTGTTTGTAACATCAAGGTAAGCCTCATCGATGCTTACCTGTTCAATAGTATCAGCTTCTTCTTCAAGAAGTTCCATTATTCTATCTGAGGCTAGTCTGTAATACTCTATATCAACAGGCAGAAAAACCACTTCTTTGTCCTTTGCAATATGTTTTGCGAATGATATCGGAATACCAGCTTTTATCCCCAGCTCACGAGCTTTATAATTTGATGTGCTTACTGCTCCACTGTCTGGCGAACGTCCTGAATATACACAAATCACAACTGGTTTGCCTTTAATCTCTGGATTGCGAATTTCCTCTAAAGAAGCATAAAAAGAATCTAAATCAACATGGAGGACTATTCTTGTCATGAACCATTCTCAAAAATTTTATTACATAACTTTTGATTCTGTAGTCCAAAAAAATTCTTACCGAATCATGATGCGATTATGTTTTTGGCAAATTCTTTTCCAAAGTTGTAGCATTTCTGAATTTCTTCTTCAGTAGGAACATAATTTATTGTGATTGCAGGTGAAGAGATCTTCATTCCTACTTTATTGAATGTCTCTTCTATGGTTTTGACTGCTCCTCCAGCCCATCCATATGAACCGAAAGCGGCGGCGATCTTTCCGTGAGGTTTCAATCCTTTGAGTTCTTCCAGTATTGGTGCGACCGTAGGTAAAATGTCGTTATTTATGGTTGATGATCCGATCAATATTCCTTTTGCTTCTAAAAGGTCAGCCATAATATCACTGCGATCTGAGTGAGGTATGCGATAAATCTTAGCTTCAACGTTCATACTTGAAATTCCTTCGGCTATTGCCCTAGCCATTTTATCTGTGTTTCCCCACATTGTATCATAGACGATAAGGACTCTTTTCTCAGCTTCTCCTTTAGCCCATCGGAGATAAGATTCAATAATTTTCATAGGATTGCTACGCCAGATGATTCCGTGACTTGGAGCTATCATATTGATCTTAATATCTTGTTTCTGTACTTGTTCGATTTTTTTCACTACCAATGAGCTGAGTGGCCATAAAATATTAGCATAGTATTTTGTAGCTTCTTCCATTAAGATCTTTTCGTCTACTTCGTCATCAAATCGTTTTGATGTGGCCAAGTGTTGACCAAATGCATCATTTGGAAGTAACAAAGCATCTTTTTGTATGTAAGTGAACATACTATCAGGCCAATGCAACATTGGGGCTTCTAGAAAAGTAAGAGTTCTTTTACCGAGATTTATTGTATCGCCTGTTTTCACTATTTGAAAGTCCCAGTCTCCAAAATAATGTTTGAACAAGCCTTTTTGACATCTGGCTGTTCCCACAACTTTGGCATTTGGCGCGAGCTTCAGAATATCCGCAATTGAACCAGAATGATCCGGCTCAACATGATTGGCAATTATATAGTCTATCTTATCTGGTTCAACTATCTCTCTAATCCTTCTTATCATCTCGTCTTTGAAGTTAGCATAGACGCTATCGACAAGAGCGATTTTTTCATCAACGATCAAATATGAGTTATATGTTGTTCCACGATGTGTGGTATATGAAAAACCATGAAAGTTCCTTACGTTCCAGTCGATAGCTCCCACCCAATAGATATCGTCTAAAAGCTTTACTGGAGACAATTACATCACCTTATCGCAGGAAAAGGTAATCGGTATTCATAAACTCTTTTGTAACTCGCATCCTCTCAGACTATGTTCATGTTAATTTTTCAAATTTTTTATTGTAAGTGAAATTCATATTTCTATTTGTTAGGGAGATAACCAAAGAAATTTCTTCACTTTCTAATTTTATTCTTTATTCTCTTCAAGAATAGGTTAATCGCATTTTCCCTCAAGATCTTCTTGGCCAAAGATTTTGCATGTTCTAATTTTAGATCATCATTTTCAACTTTTTGAATTAGTACTTTAGAAACGTTTTCTCTTGCAATAATTGAATGGCCATAACTTCCCTCAACAAATACATAATCTCCTCCAAAACCTAGTATTTTGTTAGACGGTACTGTATCGATCCATTCAGAAAGTGCTTCTCTAGCAACATAAGGTGAAATTAGATGAAGCCACGCAAGATCAAGATAGACATTCGGAAAGGTCTTTGCAAGTGCAGAAGATTCTCCGATAAAAGGATAGCCACCATGGAATAAATCAAATTTCACAGTTCTGTA
>DAOUZW010000032.1 GCA_030671315.1 Candidatus Bathyarchaeota archaeon | reverse complement strand
TCCATTAAGAAGAACGAAACATCAAAAAAACATAGAACAGTTGCGGTTATTGCTTGACTCAATGGATAAAGATGCTCTAAAAATAAGACAGCACTCTATCACGCGGTGCCGACAAAGTGCCAAGCCCCATCACGGAAGGGTTCACAGAGGATTAACTTCCTCAGGAAAAAGGACACGTGGGCTTTTAAGAACGAGAGGATTAAAGGGCACAAAACATTACAAATACAAAAAATAGAACCGCTTTAGATTTTAAAATCCACAGAGTTGACTCGTGAGTTAACCAATGGAAATAATTATTCTGAAGCTTGGTGGATCTATCATAACTGAGAAAAGTGGCGCCCCTTCTTTTAAGGACCGACTATTCGACCAAATTGCAAAAGAGCTATCGAATTTAAAAGTAAATATGCTCCTAGTGCATGGAGCAGGAAGTTATGGGCATCCGATTGCCAAGCAGTATTCAATACACAAAGGATACAGCAATTCGAATCAGTTGAAAGGTGTTACAGAAACAAAGCGGTCAATGTTCTCGTTAACATTGAAGATCATGGACTCTTTAATCAGACATAACGTCCCAGTATTTCCTTTTCTTTCCTCTAGTTGTATGGTGGCCAAGTCTGGTAGATTAGTGAACGTAGATTTGATGCCATTCAAAATACTGCTGGACATTGGTATGGTGCCGTTATGTAGTGGTGATGTTATAGCGGATGAAAAAACTGGATTCACTATAGTATCAGGAGATCAGATAGCTGTTCACTTAGCAAAGGAACTAGGTGCTGACAGAGTGATCTTTGGATGTGATGTGGATGGAATTTTCGACTCTGACCCAAAAATAAATCCTACAGCAAAACTGATAGATCGACTTACATTGGATAATTTGAGAGACATGACTTTTCGAGGGGAATCTCTGACTACAGATGTGACGGGAGGAATGTCCGGAAAAATCAAAGAATCACTGGATTTTATTTCATCAGGCGGAGAAGTGATAATTATGAATCTCAATAAGCCACAGAATCTCACTAAATTGTTAAATGGCGATGATGTTCAATGCACACGTTTAATCCCAAAATAAAAAGAAATCTCTACTTTTGAACTAAGATCAACTATTAAAATCAAAGGTTCTATTATGTAATCAAGTTTGAACGAATTTCTGAGGTTAGAAATTTGAAAACAATCAAGACGCTCCAAAGAATGGCGAGGTTAATTGATCCGGTCATGATTAAATATCTAAAAAATGGTGCTGACAGAAATTTCGTTCCTATAGTTAATTATCAGGTTAAAACCGGAGGAAAGCGTGTTAGAGCTGCACTAACAATTCTCTGCTGTCAAGCATGCAAAGGTAGAATTAAAGATGCTCTCATACCCGCAGCAATGATCGAACTTATTCATAATTATTCACTCATAATGGATGATATTATTGATCACGGCGATCTAAGAAGAGGTTTACCAACTGTCAGAGCGAAATATGGAGATCCTCAAGCATTACTTGCTGGTATGTTTCATAGGGAAATAATTGGGGAGATGGCCCTTGATTCTCTTCAATCAAAGGAAATTCATGCTCTGATGGTAAATGCAATAAAAGTGACCATAGAAGGAGAACGACTAGATATTCTATGCGAACAAGCTGGAAGATATGATCAATACATGCTAAAGAACCGCTATCAGAATATGACACCCAAACTATATTTTAAAATCATTAAGAAAAAAACGACAGAACTCATAAAAGCAGCATGTTTGGCTGGTGCAATATCTGCCAGAGCAACAAAAATCCATAGAAATGCTATAGCAAAATATGGAGAGAAGATTGGTCTTGCATTTCAAGTTATAGATGATTTCTTAGATATTTTTGGTGAGAAAACAGGAAAACAAAAGGGTAAAGATATTATCGAACATAAGATGAATAATGCTGTTATCGTCTATGCTTTATCAGACATGAATCAAAAACAGCGTAAAAGATTTATAAAAATTCTTCAAACGAAACGTTTAACAAAAGACAAAATTAGAGAAGCGATGAACCTCTTAGAGTCAACGAACACAAACGTGAAAGTTCTGCAACTAGCAAATGATCTGGTTGCTGATGCAAAGAAGAGTCTTAAGGTTCTTCCTGAAAGTCCTGCAAAAAATGATCTTCAAGAGCTTGCTGATTTTGTGGCAGCACGTCTTTATTGAACTTATTCAAAAATACTAGATTTATAATTTGATTATGTGACAAAAGGAATTATTAGGTTCAATAGATCTTTAACTTAAACTCACAAGAGCCGAAGGTGTCCTGTTACATCATCAATTAATTTAGCTGGTCCAGGACCTATGGCAATACACGTTACAGTGTCAGCTGGCAGTTGAGTTAATCCTTTGTCTTGTATGATGGCCGCTGACAGATCACGTTTTGATGCTTCGTATCCTAACTTTTTTATTTCGGCTAATGAGCTCACTTTCAAAACAATTTTGCATTGTCCTTTTTGGATCCACTCCTTCCACAAATTCCGGTTTCCTTTTCTTACAATTTCTGATGCCTCAACGGATGCATGACCCACCTGTGCGGCGATTTTACCTTTCCCCATTTTGAGATCTTGTCGAACAACTATGGCCATTTTGTACGCGCTAATTGAACATGAATCTATCCGGGTCAAATCTCAGCTATCTCCGAGTTTAATTTCAGAGATTTCAATTGGCTTATCTTTTCTAATATCAATTATATTGAGTGAATGGCCAAATCTTCCCCTAGTTCTTATGCTAGATGCAGTTGTTGCATTAACCAGTAGAGTGTTGTTGATTCGTAAGACTCTCCTGACATGTCTGTGCCCCATCAAGATCAAATCAACCTTATATCTTAGTACCATGTCGAGAATGTCTCCAGCATCCTCGAGTACATTCATTTCGCGACCGGCATAAGGAACTGGTATCAAATGGTGGTGGAAAATCAATATCTTTACAATATCTTCTGATAAGTCTCCTAATTTTTCCTCTAAATAGCTTTGTCTTCTTCTACCTAATCGTCCTTCATCTCTGTCAGGCTCAGGGCTATTAAGAATGAAAAATTTCAAATCTTCCTTTTCGCTTTCAAATTCTAAAGGACCGATCATTTCCCGAAAGAGGGATTGACCATAATTTCTCTCATCGTGATTTCCCGGTGCGATGATCATATTAGGTTTGATAGCTTTCAATTTTTCAACAGCAAATTCGTAATCTGCCAGGACTCCATTGTCAGTAAGATCTCCCGTATGAACCACAATATCTGGAACTGGATCAAGTTCATTGATAATCTTTGCTGCACGGTCAAATCGTTTTTCCATAAATTGTCCGAATTTTGAAATGTGTGTATCTGAAATTTGTACAATTCTATAGTTTGGGGTTTTCAGGATTTATTACCTCTAAGATTATTCTTTTCTCAAATACTCCTGCTAATAGAATTTTGACTTAGATCAAATCCCTATTAATTCGTATTTATTCTTGAAAGTGTTGATTAAGATGTCTAGAGCGTGCTATTTACGCCTTAGATTACGACACAAAAAGGAATCCTTTTTTAAATCTTACTCGCCAGAAGGTCTGGTAACATGTTAGATAAAGCTCTTTGTATGAAATTCTTCTTCTGTTTGAATATTTACAATATTTGAATTAAAAATTACGGAGATTTAGAATAAAATGAATGAGATGTCGTTAGGAAAGGTTGTTTCTATTGAATTGAGTGCAATAGCACATGCAACTGAAAACCTTGAAGCTGTTGAGAAGGCCATGCGAAATATTTTACCTTTCGAAATATGTGAATCCAAGCAATTTACGAGACGATACCTGAAAGGGCATCATGGAAATCCTATCACTACTTTAAATCTTAATATTATGAAAAAGGATGAAACTAAATTGATTCTTGAGAACCTATTTCGATTAATGGATCAAATTGAGAAAGAAAAGTTGATATTGGAATTCGAGAATTTTCTAGATGATAAAGAAAATCTCTACATAAGACTAGACAAACAGGAAGCATTCGGAGAAAAGTTTACAATCACAAGTAAGGATCCAGTTAGACTCAAAATAAAAACTGAGATGTGGCACCCTACACCTCAAAAAGTTAGAGAGATCTTCGAAAGACTAGGAATGTCAGAATGAGAGCATTTGTAGATATCAACATAAAACCTCCTGTTGAAGACAAATATATGCAAGAAAAGATGGCTAATCTTGCTCATCAGGTGGGATTATCCACTGTCTGTCTGCGGTTCAAGCAAAATACTCCTTCAAATGAGATCAAATCTTCCGCTAGAATATTCAGCAGTGTCGGTTTAGATGTTGCAATAGGACTTGATATATTCGCGAATTCAAGAAAGCAACTTCTAAAGCAACTAAGTACATCAAGACGGTTATTCGAAATACTAGCTGTCAATTGTAAAGATGTAAAAACAGTTATGGTAGCTGCACATGATCGTCGTGTCGATCTGATCTCGTTGGAAAGCATAAAATCAATCAGGACAAAACAATCTATCATTAAAAGTTGTAGTACGAATATTGAACTTGAACTAATGAGAATTCTAATGCCCTCAGGAAGGTCTAACTTAGAACAAATTAATTATTTTAGCCGCGAGATAGAACTTGCAAATCGCTATAAAGTTAATATCGTTGTTTCAAGTGGAGCAAAAGGTGTACTATCATTGCGAGCACCAAGAGATATTGCAGCACTTGCTAATACACTAGGTCTATTAAAAGAACGCTCCTTGGATTCTGTATCTAAACTTCCAATTCAGATAATAAAGGATAACCGGAATAAGCTTTCCAAAAATCCAATAAAATCTTTCTAAGGTCAGATAACAAATGTTAAGAACTTCTTGGAGATACTTACTTCTTAGAGTTCCTAGTGAACAAAATATTTCAGAAAATGATCTTAAATCTGCACTTTCTGAAACAATTGAAGAATTTTTCGGTATTATCGGCCTCTCACAAATATCACTAAGAATCATAAGATATGAGCAATCTAAAGGGAGGGCGATAGTCAGATGTCGTACAGAGTCAACAGAAATGCTTAGATCTTCTATTGCCTTATTAACCAAAATTTCTGGTAAATCCGGATCAATCTCGACAATAGGTGTTTCAGGTACAATCAAATCTTTGAAATTTAAAGTTTGAAAAAATATGGTGATATCAAAATTGAAATCTATTATAGCCCTTTACTTGAAATTCGAGGTTTATTCCCAGCGGACTTCAGATTTTCTAATGAGGCCATAAATAAGAAACGCTGCGCCAATAATGGCTAATGGATAGCCTGCTTGTTTCAATATGTCTTCTTCTCTAGTCTCTTCTGCTTTAGTCTCAAAAATATATTTCCCAGAAAATATTACTGCTTTTTTGTATGTGGGGTCTTCTCTATTATCGAACAATAAATAATATGTTTCATTTTTCTGTGGAATAAATGTCTCATTGAATCTAGATACTTTTTCTTGTCGTATTACGTATTCTATATCCTTCTCTCCAGTTTTCCATTTCTGATATTCACTACTGTTCATAATGGAGAAATCTATTTGGCCACTTTCATTGGAATCTGGGATCGAGATCTTACCTTCAACATTAAAAATCCATCCTTGTTCGAGATAAATTTCCCTAGCAACAAAGTCTCCAATTGAGGGTATTCTCTCGTTATTGAATATTATTTTTGTTTCGTCTTTGGCCACTTCTACTGTATAAGTAAAAGAGCCGAAATTTGCCAACAATAAGCCTACGATTAAAATAGCGAGTCCACCAAAAGTTGGTCCAGCTCTCATTTCTCACTTTCTCCATCAAATTACTAGTTTAATTCAATTACTCTGATGTCAAATATACCGGATAATTACATATATCATAATACATGTTTTACGTTTTCTACTCTTGAATGGGTCGAGTATCTATTTTGTTCAATTTCTCCACCTAGTATAAAATATTGATTAGCCCTAATAGCGCGTTCTGTGTCACAATAATGTAGTTAGAGATTGGATGATGTCCTGCAAAAGGTTTTAGTAGAGCTGATTATATCTCGATAGAAAGGTTTCTTGGTTAGGTGTAAGGTTTGTCGATGTTTGCTGCTCCGGGAGCATATGACCGTGCGATCACGGTATTTTCACCAGATGGTAGACTTTTCCAAGTTGAATATGCATCAGAGACTGTGAAGCGAGGCGCAACTGTCTTAGGTATATCCTGTAAAGGTGGTGTTGTCTTGGCGGCAGAAGAAAGGGCAGCCTCTGTACTTCAAGATCCAGAGTTTATGTGGAAGATCTTCCAAATTGATGAACACATAGGCGTTGCTGTAGCTGGATTAAGTTGTGATGCACACACGCTTGTTGACCAAGCTCGAGTCTATTCACAAAGTAACAGGCTAATGTATGATGAACCCATTGATGTCGAGATGTTGACAAGAAGGATCGGGGAAATAGAACAGATGTACACTCAACATGGTGGAGTAAGACCCTTTGGTTTATCAATGATTTTTGCTGGAGTTGATAGGAAAGGCAGTAGAGTATTCTGGACAGACCCCAGTGGTGCTTATTTAGCTTATAAAGCATGGTCTATTGGAACTGGAGGCGATGCTGCAAACGAAGTTCTAGAAGCGGAGTACAATGACGATCTTACTCTTGATGAGTCAATTAATTTAGCACTAAAATGCATGTCGAAAGTTCTCGAAGGTAAAGCCACTTCACAAAAAATTAGGATGGCCATAATTCCCTCAGAAACAAGGAAGTTTAGACGACTATCAAACGAGGAAACAGAGAAATATCTTAAGAAAATTGAGCCATCAAAAAAGGCTCAACAGAAATGAGTAGCAAATTCACCACTGCAAGAATAACAGTCGGCGGCGAACACTTCGAAATATTAGTGAAACCAGATCTGGCTCTAGACTATAAAATGGGTAAAGACATTGCAGTAAGTCAGATTGTCGCGATTGAAGAGATATATTCAGACGCTAATAAGGGCACGAGAGCTTCAACAGATAAGCTTCAAAAGAATTTTGGCACTATTGAGTCTATTAAAGTTGCAGAGGAGATAATTAAGCGGGGAGAGCTCCAGTTAACTACAGAGCAGAGGCGCCAACTTGTCGAAGATAAGAGAAAACAGATAATTTCTTTTGTATCGAGAAATTGCCTCGATCCACGATCCGGAGCGCCACATCCGCCCTTAAGGATTGAGCAAGCCATGTCTCAGGTTAGAATATCAATAGATCCTTTCAAGAGTGTTGAAGAGCAGTCAAAATCTGTAATCGAGCTGTTGAGGCCCATCATCCCAATAAAGATGGAACAGATGCAGGTTGCTGTCAAGATATCTGCGGAATATGCTCCAAAGGCCTATGGTGCTCTAAAGAATTTTGGAGTAATAACGAAAGAGTCTTGGCAATCCGATGGCTCTTGGGTTGGTATGTTAGAAATGCCAGCGGGATTATATGGTCCATTTATCGAGAAATTGGGAAAATTGACTCAGGGCACGATACAATCAAAAGTGATTAAGTAGTTAATTATTTTGATGATTTAGTTAAACCATCAGCGTCTAACATTATGCTCGCAGCAATCTAACTAGTCAACATCTTGTAGGAATTAATAGACTGTTTAAATCAATTCATAGAAAGATTTAGTAAGGTCAGACTGAGAACTAAGCTGAGTCTGCGAGTCAAGAGGGAAAAGTAGTATTTTAGCTACATGACTAAATACAAAATTGACTAGTAAAAGTCAGATGACTAACAAATCTCCCTTTTGACAAGAATATAATATGAGAACGCTTGGGAAAATTCGATAAAAAATGCGTTTGAGTGGATGCTCTTGACAATACTAGCGCAAAAAAAACAACTGGTCATACCAGGTGAATTGGTAGCCCAAGGTGAATACGATCCAGATCTGAATGTTTACAAAGATGGAGAAAATATCTACTCCACGATGATTGGTCTCTTCGAATATCGAGGAAGTCGCATTTCAGTTGTTCCGCTCAAGCATTGTTATTTCCCTTTTGTTGATGATATCATCATTGGAAAAATAACTGATGTGGGAATGTCTGGCTGGTCTGTCGATATTAACTCCCCATATTCGGCTATGCTTCCTGTAACAGAGTTCGGAGCAAGACAAAATTACCCGAGAAGAAGAGAGACTACGCAATCGCTTCGTGTTGGAGATCTAGTCAAGGCAAAAATAATTGCTTTTGATAGATCTAGAGATCCATTGCTGTCAGCCAGAGATAGAGAGCTTGGAAAAATAACTCGTGGAAGAATGATTAAAATTACTCCCTCTAAAATTCCTCGTCTAATAGGAAAAGAGGGATCTATGATCAACATGTTGAAAAAAGAGAGTGCATGTTCATTGTCAGTTGGTCAAAATGGAATAGTATTGGTAACATGTAACTCTCCCAAAAACGAGGAGGTAGTTGTAGAATTGATTAAGATGATTGAGCATGAGGCGCATACACAAGGTCTCACAGATAGAGTTTCTGAAGTAATCAACAGAAAACTCAGAGGTGTAAAAACTGGTAAAGCCTGATCCTTCTAAAAATTTGATTGATGATAAAGGATTGAGATCAGATGGTCGTCGACCAGATGAACTCAGATCAATAAAATTGCAGGTTGGAGTTCTTCATAATGCAAATGGTTCTGCGTACATTGAACAGGGAAAGAACAAGATCATAGCTGGTGTATACGGGCCGAGAGAGATACATCCAAAACATTTGATAATCTCTGACAGGGCGGCTATAAGATGCAGATACCGCATGGCACCATTCTCAACTGATGAGAGAAAGCATCCGGCACCATCAAGACGAGAGATAGAAATATCAAAGGTGATCAGAGAGGCTCTAGAGCCTTCTGTCTTATCTGAATACTATCCTCGAACTGTAATTGACATCTTTATAGAAGCACTCCAATGTGATGGTGGAACTAGATGTGCAAGTATAGTGGCAGCTTCTCTCGCTCTGGCAGATGCTGGAATTCCGTTAAAGGAGCTAGTTTCATCATGTTCAGTTGGAAAAGTAAAAGGTCATGTGATTGTTGATCTCTATGATCTTGAAGACAAATATGGTGAAGCAGATCTGCCTATCGCTTTAATGCCAAATCACAATTTAGTAACTTTGATACAAATGGATGGAAAACTAAGCAAAGAAGAGTTTGATAAAGCATTTAATATGGCGTTAGAGGCATGCAGAAAAATCAGAAATCTCCAGAACGATGCTTTAAAACGAAAATATAAGCTTGAATCAGATACTGAAAAACCCAAGGATTCCAAGGAGGAAGTAAAGTAATGTCAACAACACCTCATTCATCTGAAATCCTAACACTTGAACGTGATCATATTATCGATCTAGCTTCGAAAGGTAAAAGAATTGATAATAGGGCGCCTATGGACTATAGAGAAATAAAAATCCAAACCGGAATAATAGAAAAGGCAAACGGGTCTGCACAAGTTGACATTGGACAGACCAAAGTAATTGTGGGTGTCAAAATCCAGGCTGGAACGCCTTTTCCAGATACGCCAAATGAAGGGGTTCAAACGGTTAATGCTGAATTTACGCCTTTAGCGCATCCGACATTTGAACTAGGTCCTCCACAGGAAAACTCAATAGAGCTTTCTAGAATTGTAGACCGAAACCTTAGAGAATCCAAGG
>DAOUZW010000004.1 GCA_030671315.1 Candidatus Bathyarchaeota archaeon | reverse complement strand
GTGTAGAAATCCAAAATCATCAACAAAACCTATACAAACACCACTTCTTCCTTTCTTTGTAATATCAATTCCTTTTACATTTACTTCCTCATTTCTCAAATCATTTAGAATATATTTACCCTCAGAATCATTAGCAATTTTACCTATATAGCCAGTATTGACGCCAAGTCTGGCCAATCCCACTATCGTATTCGCTGCAGAGCCGCCAGGAGATATCGTTAATCCTTTTACGAATGTTTCCTCACCAGCTGCCGCTATTTTATCTACTCTATATAATTTGTCTAAATTGAGTGCTCCGAATCCTAAGACGTCTAATATCAAGTAAATAGCCCTTGCAATTCAATTTTGTATTTTCCAAGTTTTCCTTGATAGTTTCCAGCTGAAATTCTAATTATCTCTGGTATATCCCAAATGCTTTGAATTCCTACTTTCATTGCTTTGGAAACAGCAGATAATGTGGTTCCATTTATCACAATTTCTGGAATATATTTTACATTTTCCGGGACTTTTGATCTATCTCCAATTCTATTTTTTAATGATGGACAATAAACTTCATTGGTTGTCGGACCAATCCAAGGGAATTTTGTCTCAGGTTTTGATCCTGCAGAACATATATTGAATGGTGTAACTATACCAGGAATCTCATGTATAGCATCTAAAGCTCTATTACCTGCTTTGAAAACGGCCTCCTTTGTACTGCACATGTACCAAAAATTTCCTCCCATAACTCCTCGTCTATAACTAAGATTTCTCTCTATTCGAAAATCAGGAACCATTATAGGCACATTAATAATTCTTCTGCCATTCAAATCTTCCTCCCATTCAAAACCGTCACCACAATGACCAATTCGTTCCATAGTATCAATTTGTCCTATCGGATTATCAAGAGCATTAAATATTGATGTAAAAGGTTTTACGAGAATATCTTGCCTTATTCTATAGGAGAGTTCAATCTCAAACTTTTTTACAGAATCTTCAAGTGGTTTTGAAGGGTTCAAACCTCCCCAGAATTGAATAATAACACCATTTCGGCCATCCGGAGTTTCTTTTTCTGATAGATATCTCTCTATACCACCCTCAACTCTTCCAATTACAATAGATGGTGTACTTGTGCATTCTTCAGCTGCAGCTTTGAGTGTCTCAAGATCTTCAGCAGTTAATATAATTCTGATAAAAATACCTTCAAAGGCCTCAGCATATGTTTCATCTAACTTCTCAATTCCCATTTTACGTCCTCATTTTATTTTACCCTAAACTCCCCAAAGCTTCTCCTCTTACCTCTTTTCTAAAACGACAACTTTCCCTTGTTAATCTCTCTCGGTTACTATCAGATAACATATTAACAATTGGTAATCTATCACCATAAACTTGTTTAGCTCGTAACTTAAATTGGTCACTAATTATTTCGTCTATCTTCTCGAAGTTCCAGTCTATTACAAGTTCATTAACAAGTTCTTTGCCGCCTTTCTTAAATGCAATAGTTATGATACTAGTTACTAGGGTATTGGATGAAAGAACTGCAATCTCAGCTTCCTTTATGGCGTATTCATTACCATTAAATGATATCGCGAGACCTTTATTTTCTCTTACATATTGTAAGGGAGCTAAATCTGTTATACTATCACCAAAATAGATCACTTGACTAGTATCAACAGAATTCCTTTGAATAATATCCTTAACGGCATCAACTTTTTCTGTTCCACCTACAGGTCTTATCTGTTTGATTATTTCTCCCGATACCATATCAAACATCTTTGTCCAAAATATTTCATCTAAATAATTTACAGTATTTTGGTCATCTTCTGTAAGGTCCGTAATGGATTTTGCTCCAATAGGGATTTTTGGCTTTGGAAGCTTAACTAATTCATCAATCCATTTAGTTATTGTATCAATTTCATCCCTAGTAAAATCATAACTATCAATGTCCAATTCTGTGCAGTAAGTATTTCTAAATGGAAAATCGATAACTTCACACAGTGACTGAATATAATGTTCATAACTTGTACTAACAATATATGAAGGCATTAAACTCCTGATGAAAGATAAAGTCTCCTCAGATCCAGAAACTAATCGAATCTCTTTGATAGAAAACTCTCTTATTATTTCGTTAGTTGCCCCACATGCTCTAAGAAAAGGTACTATAAGTCTTAGTGTGTCTCCAGCTCTATAGTTAGGTCTTCTTACAATCTCAGCTTGTATATCATCATAAATACTGATAATTTCGAATAATTTGTTGCCTTCTGGAACAAGTTTCCCTGTAAGTTCATATGCATTATCATTTTTGGAGATAGGACCTTCACAATCAGTTATGAAAATTCTTTTCACTTCTTCCTCAACTGTATCATGTGATCAACACATTTATTGATATGCTCTCCTGAGGCAATGTCTTTTCTAAACCATAAAGCGCCTCCATGAATATTTTCTATACCTAAAAGGGAATGATTTCTAGCATCCTCAATGGTATCACCAATTCCAACAGAGCAAATAGTTCTAGATTTAAGTGAGTAATAGTTCCCATCTGCCCTGAGTTCAATAGAACCAGGATACAAACGTATTTTTTCTGCATCAATCCTTGGAATCTTTGAAAAATCACTAAAATGAATCGGTGAATCTACTTCATTCATCATAACTTTTTTAGAAAATAATTCCACATATCCTGCGTATGATGGAGGGACTTTATAGATTACTACACTAGACATTTTTTTCAGTTTAACTGAATGTAACTCTCCATCCAAGATTTTTAAAAAGACGTCAGCCAAATCTTCATCAATAATTGGTAGAATGCTTTGGATCTCAGGATCTCCTGGCCTACTATTTATCTCAAGAATCTTAGGGCCTTCTGATGAATGTATGAAAGCGACATAAAATGGAATTCCCAGAAGATTAGTATTACTTTTTCCTCCTGATATTTCGTGAAATATTTCATTAACAATTTCAATTTCTTTATCTCTATCAGAAGGAAGCATAAAAGGAAGTAATTCGTTTTGGCTTTTGTAAGATCCCATTCCTCCCGTATTTGGCCCCCTATCTCCATCAAAGGCTCTCTTATGGTCTCTGGTATCTGGAAGAATTGCTAAATGTTTTCCATCACAAAAAGCCTGAAAGCTAGACTCTTCACCATCAATTTTTTGTTCAACAATTACTTTTTCATTGCCACCACGACCATAAATTGAATTAAAATGTACATAAGCTTCCTCCAAAGTCCTAAAGTGTTCTTCTCCTACACCTACTCCTTTTCCAAAGCCAGGTCTATCAGGTTTTATAACTACATTTTTCACACCGCCAAGCTCAAGCACCCAGTCTCTGAATTCATTTTTATATTGTTGACCCATTTGATTAGGATCAAAAATTTTAAAGAGAGGATTTGCTTGTGGACAAGATTTCTGGAGCAAAATTCTCTGTGATACTTTACTGCTTTCAATCGCATATCTTTTGGTTGGACATATGATAGGGATTTTTGTCTCTTTCTCTATGATATCTCTTATTCCATTAATGATTGGAGTTTCTGAGCCAACAATACCAAATCTTATTTTGTCTTTATGTTTTGTAGCGAAGTCGCATATCTTCTGAATAGAAAGATCTGGAATAACTGCATGTTTTCCCTTCTTTTCTGTTATTTTAAGGTTGAAAGGGTTACGTTGTTTATCAGCTATATAGAATTCTATATCGTAAATTTCACTTTTAGATAGGGTATCTATTATTGCAACATCTCTTGAGCCATAACTTACAACTAGGATTCCAATTCTTTCCATTTCTTGGAACCTTCTTTTTAGGTTCTTATCATTTTTCTTGATTTCTCAGAAGCTTTGATTACTGCTTCTATGAGGGCCTGTTTAACGTTGCTTTTTTCAAGTTGTAATAATCCCTGTTCTGTAGTACCGCCTGGCGTTACAACCATTTCTATTAATTCAGAGGGTTGTTTTCCTGTCTTTAGAATCATTTTAGCAGCACCTAACGTAGTCTGAGCAGCCAATTGTAAAGCTAATTCTCTATTCAGACCATCTTTAATGGCGCCATTGCTCATAGCTTCAATTACAGAGTAAACATAGGCAGGACCACTACCACTTAGTCCTGTAACAGTATCCATATGTTTCTCTTCTACTATAGCAACCTTTCCTATAGTGTTGAAAATTTTCTCTGTCAAATTCATTTGTTCATCTGTACTGTTTGCTCCTCTTGCCAGAGCAATCATTCCCTCATTGACTAATACAGCTATGTTGGGCATGGCACGAATAATCGGAACATCATCGCCGATGAGTCGGGATAAGAATTGTGTGGAAACGCCAGCGGCTAAGGTAATAACGAGTTTTTTTACTGTTAACAGCTTCTTGATATTTTTGGCGAGATTCTCAATGTCTTTAGGTTTTACCGCTATAATTATGATATCGGATCCATCAACAAAACTCGTAACATTAGTACTACATTCTATCCCATATTTCATATGTAGCTGATTACAGCGGTCTTTGATCATATCAATTGCGAAAAGAGACTCCGGTGTAATCATTTTATTTGATATTAGACCGTGTATCAAAGCACCACCCATCTTTCCTGCTCCGATTACACATATCTTTACGTCTTCAATCATTTCTTCCACATCAAAATTGCACTCTAATTATTTGCAGAATTAGGACTAATGTGTATCTACTAAACAGAGTGGGAGTTAGAAATGTCACAGCTAGATTATTCTACTGTATTAGAATACTGACAACTTTCCTTATTTATGAATTCAAATAACTGAGATTATGATTTTTCTATATTCAAATTATTTAGCGTGCACGTTGCATGCATTTGGGGCAGATATTCTGATCTTCTCTTAATGAGTTGCCACAATAAAGACAGGTCTTGTTTCCAGGCAGCATCCCTTGGTACATTGTGTTTGTCGGATAGGTTGGATAGTTTTGATATGGTGAATAAGGTTGTTGATATGGTGAATAAGGTTGTTGATATGGTGAATAAGGTTGTTGATATGGCGGCGTTGGTGGACCATGATAATGAGTTGTGGGTGGTTGCTGTTGATGTTGGTAATAGGGTTGGTATCCATATTGAGAAGGATATTGATTAGTTGAGTAGGCTTGATTTTGGTAATATTGTTGTTGATAGCCTTGAGGTGCATAAGGTATCGACGATCTATCACATTGTGGGCATGTCCATTTGTTTAATTCTTGTATCCAAGTTTTATTTCCACTGCATTTCCAGCATCTTTTAGGTTTTTGATATTGAGGATACAAATCGATTATTCACACATGAACAGTTGTATTATTAGCCCTTTAAAGCTTAACCATCAAATTCGAGTTGATATTGACTCTCTTTGAGTATTAAATTCACTTATTTTAGAAATATAATACACTTTTTTTTATTGATAAAAATCATGAAGTTGTGTTTTCTAACATACTCTTAAGGCTCGATGTTAATCCTAATACGAAAGAGTACGAATCTTCTGACTCTTGACTAGGTACTCTATCATGAAATTGCATTATACCAGTGTCCAAATGTATTGGTCTGATAGAAATATCTCCATTTTCTACCTGTTCTTTGAGATAGATTTTAACTTGATTTTCATTCAGGAGGGGCAATTTCTTTTCTGATCTAATTGTATTTGATCTTTCAGTGATTAATTTAGTCCATCCATCAATATTAGAGAGATCAAACTGACTCTTTTCTGAGGGAAAAATTATGTTAAGTAGACCAAACATCCAGCAACTAAGTAATTCTGTATGTGATGGTCTGTTAATCGCTTGAATGGCATTTGTAAGTTCATCTTGATTCTCCAGCGTTTTCTTCCAAGTCTCATCAACTGATGCTCGGCTCCCATCAAATGCTATTGTGAATTTGAGTTTGAATCTAAGTGCTTTCTTGAGATATTCGAAAGCCTCCTTCTTGTTTCCCCTTGATAAAAGAGCAATAAACCCAGAGTAAGCTAGGTTTAGAGTTTCAGCGACATTTGATGTCACAGTATCTCCAACAGTACCCATAAAATCTGTTATCGACTCTTCTTTTTCTTTTGTCAGATTAGATGCAGCAAGTTCTATTTCACAAGTATAAGGTAGTTCTCCCAGAATTATTTGGTTATACTTTATCTGTCCTTTTCTAGCTTTCACAATCTTTCTAGTTTTTGACATTGAGAGTCTGAATTTGTCATTGAGATGTAATTGATAATCCACACCGTGTTTTGTCTTTGAGTAAATGTGTTGAGGGATCTTCTTTCTTGCCTCTTCAACTTGGTAATTTACACATTCCTGGGATTCAAGTCTCTTTAATGTATTAGATAGAGTGGTATAGCTCACTCCATGTCCCTTTGCTTTGAGCTTTCGCCAGAGTTCATTAAATCCGACTCCATTTTCTAATGATAGACAATTCAGAACTTGAAGATCTTGTTCTTCGATATTTGCTATTGGACCTGGGCGCGTCATTGCTTCTATCCACGGTAGTACTATCTCAATAAGTAGTATATATAGAATGACTAGAAAGAATAGTACTATCAGAAATTTCATAAAATGTAAATTAAATAATATGCTAATAGTCAACTAATCCAAAAAGTCATATAAAATCTCAGGCGAACTCATTCGAAGATATTGGTAATACCATTTACATATTATGATTTGGACTTGTCTATAGAATAAATAAGGATAAACAAACTATGAACTCATCGAGATCAAGACACCTTAGTTTTCTTTTCTTTGCCAGCTTCATTTTAATGATTTTGCTCATAAGTACATCATATGCTCAGCCATCCACACCTCCTCTACCAGATGAAGAATGGAATCCACCGTTAGAAGGACCTACATGGGGACAAAGCCATTATGAAATGGCTGGATGGAGTACTGTTCATGAATTAACTGTATGGACAGCAGATATTGATGGAAATCCAAAAAATCAATTCAACCTTGACGAAAAAGTATACCTATACGTTGATACACCAATACAATGGATCGACAATTTCATGTGGATGTATGAATATCATCAAACGAATATGTCATCAGGAAGTTGGCGGTTCTGCAAAGTCGAGATAGGTTTCGGAAGATTCATGTTCGGGCCGTTTTCTCCAAATGAGTATCAACCGAGCGGGAACTATACTTGGAAAGTCTGGATCCTTGAGCCTGAGAGCGGAGAATATCAAAGTGAAGTTATTAATTTCACTTATACAACAGTGATACCAGAATTCCCGAAGTTCTCTATAGGAATCATTTTATTTCTTTTATCATCATTTCTTATATTGCTGAAAAAAATGAGAAAAGAAATTCTATACTGAAATATCTAATATTAGCTCTATTTTCTAATCGCTAGTACGTTAAACTTGTAATGCAAGATTAAAACTATCAACAAGAAAAATAATATTACAATAATTGTAAAAATAATGGAGTCAACACCTAATATCATAGGTAAAAGTAAACCAGAAGGATAAACAGCAATACTATTTTCAAAAAGATATAATTTTTCTAATAGAAATGCTCCTGCAAAACCTGACATGAGTCCGATAAATCCTATTACTGAACTTAATTGACCTTCACCTATTCTAAATAATATTCCAGCTACACATCCACCAGCAAGGATCATTCCAAAACCAAAGATCAGACCACCTATAATGTGGCGCTCAAGGATTAATGGTGCTTTGAAGAATGCAGGGTTTACTCCAACATTTTGTAAAAGATTGAAATTTTCGATTAATCCAGAAAATACTGCTATGTTGAATAGTATTGTTGAAAAAAGAATAGCGGCAATTAAGCCTACCATTCTTCGGTGATTATTAAACAAAAAGGATTCCGTAAGAATTAGAGTCATGCAGAATTGACTTTTCTGAAAAATAAATCCAAGAACTGTACCTATGACGAAAGCAATGATAAGAACAATTATAAAATCCATAATTATCAACTAAGTCAAGCTATAAACTTCATCATTACTTTCAAACAAAAATAGGCACCAATTATGATGAAAATAGTTACAATTATACTGGCTGGGACAAAAAGAGGTGTTCCACCTAGACTATGTATTATATTGCATCCATTAGCCATTGAGACTCCTAGTCCCATGAGAAAACCTCCTAATAGAGATCTAAAAATATCCATACTTCTCGGCTTTCTGATTTTGAAATGTCCACTTGTGACGGCAGAAACCAAAGAACCTATAACGGTTCCAAAACCCCACATACCAGAAATTAGGATAATCTTCCAAAGTTCACCTGACATATAGTGCTGAAAAACTAAAGGAAGAGACAAAAAACTTACTACAAGAAATTTGAAAGGTAGTAAGAAAGCGGCCCCAGCAGCAGCGGATGGTGCGTATGGAGCAATCAAAACTAAACTAATAAAATTGACAAATGCTATTAAAAATGCTGATATTAATGGATACCTCAACCAGTTACCATTCAAATTTTATCCACCCACCATGAACTATTTTTTCATATATCCATATACTATCTTAAGAATTCTTTTCTCTTAATGTAGACGAAATAATTCATGCTAGAAACTTTTTCCTCTCAACATAATATTTTTTGTATAAAAGTTTGAGCCACATATACTAAATTAATCATTATTCTGTTTGTTCTGATTTTTTTCTTTAATAAATTCTATAATCTTAGGTCTTCCATCAGACATCTTAATGCGAGTATCCACATAAAAGAAACCATGTTTATTTCTAATTGGATCTACAACCAATGCAATGACATATGAAAACTGTTGTAGAGTCAATTGAGTTCTAATATCTACATCAGAGAGAAATACTCCTAAATCAAGATGTGAATGATACCACCCAACAATATTTCGATTTTTGTCTTCCCTCATCATTTTATCAATTATTTCTGCTAAGTCACTAGGATCTAATGCGACCTCAGCATAACCTGCATGAGCCGCTCGTCCTGGGATAGCTTCTTCAATTATCACAGTCTTACCATGAACTCTGCCAGTGAGTAATCCAACAACTTCTTCATCAGGTAAGTCATCTCTATCGATCTTAGACTTTGCACGTTTCATAATTTTTTCTATAATGTCTGGAAGAATTCTAATTCTCAAATCTAATGGCTCTTCGGCCTTGTAAATAGTAACCTGTGAGGTGATAGGAGGTGGCATATCGATCTTGCGGGTTGGTATGTGTCCTTCAAAAAATTTATCAAAATCCCTAGCCAACCTATCATTGGAGACTCTTATTTCATCAATTTTGGCTTCTAGCTCTCCAACACTATTAGACACTACTCGAATTTTCTTTTCGAAATATTCTTTAAAATCTACAATCCTTGACTCTAAGGAATCATGTAGATCATTTAGTCTGCGCAGATCAGATTTTAATGATGATACTTTATTTTCATATTTTACAAATTCTGAAGTAAGGTCCTCTAATTTTTCAAATTCGGAAGGACTTTTTTTAACTTTTATTCTTTTTTCTTTTCTTCTCTTCACAGTACTTTTTGATCTTAAATCCTTACTTCGGTGGGGTTTTGTCACTTCATTCCACCATTAATCATTAAAGACGTAGACGCATTTTAATTCAGTCTTTGATATATAACTATAAGACTAGAGTTCAATTCATAAAACCTATCAAATTTAGTTGATTTGTGATGCCCCACATCTTCAATGTAGGTAATAAGAAGAATCTAAATGGGGAAGAAAGACTAAGGATATCAGAACCATTCTCAATTCTCTCACATTCTGAATTGAAAAATGGAATGAATTTAATAGACTTAGGTTGTGGAACGGGTTATTATACAATACCAGCCTCACATATAGTGAAGAATGGATTAATTTATGCAATAGATATTCAAACGGAAATGTTTGAAACGCTTCATAAAAAACTGAATAAACTTTCGATAAAGAATATCCATGTTATAAGGTCAGAATTGCACAACTTGCCGATAAAAGCTGAAAGTCTAGACATAGCATTATTGATTAATGCACTACATGAACTTCACGATAGACAATCATTTCTTGAGGAAATATGTAGAATTCTCAAAGATAATGGAAAGATATCGATTGTCGATTGGAAGAAGGCAGATATGCAAGAAAAAATTGGTCCACCACTCCAAGAACGTATCAGCATAATTCAAGCACAGAGGATTCTTGAAAATCAATATTTCAAACTGATTAAAAGATTTTCAGCAGGTCCCCATCACTATGGACTTTTATTCACTAAGAAATAAATGCCATAAAAGAATTAATATTATTTATCAACGAATTTGACCCATTGTAAAATAAGATCGTATCCTTATTTTTTCGATTAATGATTTAAGCCCTAACAAAAAACCGTTTAGACAAACTGTTTCTCCATAAAAGGCATAAGAGCTTTTATTATATCGTTGAATCGTGGTACTGTTTCAAAGCTTTCAATCATGCTCAACTTAACCCATTTGTATTCAGTGTGTTCCCAATCTAACTTGATAATTGGACTATCAGTCGTAAATAAAAATGGGTATACGACTGCCTCATTATGAGTATCTATATCAATCGAGATTGGAGGCACTGAGCCAATGAGTTCTATCTGATTTTTTTGTATATCTGTTTCCTCCTGTATTTCTTTGAATGCTGTTTCTTCGGGTGTCATTCCTTTTTCTATTCTTCCAGCAACTCCACACCATAGACCTCGATTAATATTGACTTTCTCGCTGCGTTTCAGCATTAAGAGCAAGCGATTCCAGGTAATTAGACAAGTAACTGTGTCAAATCTTCTTTTCATCTAAACATCAACTCGATGTAGTTCTAGATAATCAAAACTTTAATTGCAATATTTGATATAGCCTCAAAACTAACTTATCTATCCTCAGTATATGAAAATACTCTAGTAGGATGGGCTGAATGACATGGCTAAAGTAAGAGTTTCTAAAGGAAGGAGAAAAAAGACTGTTGAGAGAGACCAACTAGATGTGTTAACCAGTCTAATAGATCGCAGTCATGATATGTGCCCAATTTGCAAAGAATTATTCGATCAGATAACTTGGGATTTCATAACGGAATTCGAAAAGGTTATTGACATTAAGAAAAGAAAGAGATAGACGTGAGAGATTAACAGATAAGTTTTCGTAAGTAATTTGATAAATTGAGTTCAACATGTCAAGTGAGAATACACAGCGATTTTTAATTTTAGCCATAATTGTTACAATGAGCATATCAATATGGTCAGGATATCTATACTTACAGACTTATAGAATATCACAAGAATCAAAATTAGAGCTTGAAGCGACGAAACAAAAACTTGCAGAAGTTGATGAGCTTTTAAATGAAGTAAACTCAAAACTCGAAACTGCAAATGAATTATTTTCTGAAGCTACACGAAGACTGCAGAATGCAGATGATATTCTAAAAGATACCGAAGATTTGCTGGCAGAGATGGTTAATTATACTATAATAAACGTGAACTTTATCGAGTTTCAGCAAAAACCAGAAATCCATTATTTGAATGGTGAAAAACTACTTGCATCAAAGCTTTCATTGGAGATTTCATCACCGTCAAAATATCCAATATATTATGAATCAAGTATTGTAGATGTTGCAGAGTGTATTATTGAAGTGAATGATCAACCACAAAGATTCACTGAATTCGTTAGGATATCAAATATGCAGACTAATACGGAAATACCTGATTGGGATAAAGATGTAAAAGCTTTGGGAACCGATAATCCAAAAGTAGCTCTATGGATTGGTCTCAGAGGCTTAGCATTTCAAAGACAGGGGATTTTACTTCCTGAACCTTATAATAACAATACAGTATCAATAAAATTGCAAATAAAAGTAGTACAAGCACATACAGATCTAGTAATGAATCAAAAGACTATCGATATTTACTTTCAGCTAAGTCCAGAAGCTCAAAGATCAATAATAAGTTCAAATTAAGCATGCGAACTATACTATCTCTTATAACTGGTCTATACTTAATAATTTGATACAATCTGAAGTGTATTTTGATATCTAACCCGAAGAAAGAAAGATATCACAAAATATTTATTAGAATGATAATGGCCCCTATTAGCAAGCTCTATCTCAGAGGCCGTCACACTCATGTGAGGAGCTTTTTCTTCGATTAGGAGCAGGTTCTATAATTGAGTAAAGATATTAAAAAGAGAGATGTTACCTTCGAACACGAATTGATGCCGAAACACTCAATCATAACTAAGAAGGATTTGGAAATATTACTTAAAAAATATCATATTCAACCATATCAACTTCCCTCCATACTTATTTCAGACCCAGCCGTACAAGCAATCGAAGCAAAACCTGGAGATGTCATAAAGGTAATAAGAAAAAGCTCAACAGCTGGAGAAATATTGGCTTATCGTTATGTTATTGAAGATTAATTTGAGGTAATATTCAATGCAAAAAACTGTATCTGGTTTACAATATTGGAGTATTATGAAGAACTTCATTAAGGAAACAGGGCTGGTAAGACAGCATGTAGATTCCTATAATGATTTTATTAATTCTGGTCTTCAGTCAATAATCGATGAAGTTAAAGAAATATCAATAGAGGTTGAGGAGAATCCATTCACTATAAAACTCGGGAAAATTGAGATCGGAACTCCAAGAGTAATGGAAGTTGATGGTTCAGAAAGACGTGTCTACCCAGCAGAGGCACGAATCAGAAACCTTACTTACGCTGCACCATTAAATCTTGAGGTGACTCCTGTAATCGGAGAGAAAGAAGGAGCAACAGAACTTGTGTATATAGGCGATCTACCTGTTATGCTCAAGTCAGCTATCTGTCCACTTTCTAGATTGACATCTGACGAACTAATCTCCGTAGGTGAGGATCCACTGGATCCTGGAGGATATTTCACAATAAATGGGTCAGAAAGAGTTGTGGTCGCCCTTGAGGATTTAGCTCCCAACACTGTTCTAGCTGATATAGAGAAGGTTGGATTACATCCCAACTATAAAGCAAAGATATTTTCAACAACAGTTGGATTTAGGGCTCGAATAGAAGTTACTATAAAGAGTGATGGTGCGATCTATGTCTCAATGCCTGGAATGCCAGCAGACATCCCATTTGTTGTAATAATGAAAGCCCTTGGAGTTGATACAGATGCAAAAATTGCTGAGATTATATCCATTGATGAAGAGATTCAAAGTGAGCTAAAGGAATCATTCGAAAAAGCTATGGATGCTACATCAAAAAATGACGCATTTTTATTCATAGGAAATAGGCTTGCTCCAGGTCAAATAGCTGAATATAGAATCAAGAAAGCTGAAACAGTAGTGGATCGTAACTTCCTTCCACATCTTGGTAGAACACCAGAAAATAGACTCGAAAAATCCTTCTTCTTATCTGAAATAGTGAGCAGATTAGTCGAGCTTAAGCTTGGAAGACGTGGTCCTGACGATAAAGATCATTATGCAAATAAAAGACTTAAGCTCTCAGGATCATTACTTGCGGAGCTATTCAGAATAACTTTTCGTAACTTGACAAGGGACCTAAAATATCAGCTTGAAAGGCTAACGATAAGACGACCAGTAGAATTATCTATAGCTAATGCAGTGCGTCCTGGAATAATTACTGAGAGAATTCAACATGCTATGGCAACAGGAAATTGGGTTAGAGGTAGAATAGGAGTAACCCAGCTTCTTGATAGGACTAATTTTCCATCAACGCTAAGTCATTTAAGAAGACTTCAATCTCCCCTCAGTAGAAGCCAACCAAATCTTGCAGCAAGAGACTTACATCCAACCCATTGGGGAAGGCTCTGTCCCAATGAGACACCTGAAGGATCAAATTGTGGATTGGTTAAGAACTTGGCACTATCGGCAACAATATCCATAGGAACGGATCCCAGAGATATTATTGAGAAAATATCAAGTTTAGATCTTGTCCCGTTAGATAAAGCAGATCGAAAAATCAGGAAGACTGGTGCAAAGGTAATCGTTGATGGAATTATTGCAGGGTACATAATGAATTCTAAATCCTTCAGCGAAAATCTTCGAGAAATGAGACGAAGAGGTGAAATAAGTTCTGAGGTTAACATAGCAGTAATAGCTCCTGCTCATGAAAAAGCTGGCATTGAAGTCTATTTGAATTGTGACGCTGGAAGAGTAAGAAGGCCACTTGCAATAGTAGAGAATGGAAAATCGAAATTGACTGCAGAAATTGCCGAAAAAAATATTCGAGGAGAGGTTAGTTGGTTAGATCTCGTCAGGGAAGGAATAATTGAGTATCTAGATGCTGATGAGGAAGAAAATGTTCTCGTAGCATTGAATGAATCAAAAATCAATCAGGCAACAACCCATCTTGAACTTGCCCCATATGCAATAATGGGTATATGCTCATCATTAATACCATACGCAGAACATAATCAATCTCCACGAAATGCATATGAATCAGCAATGGCCAAGCAGGCCCTAGGAATATTCTCGTCGAATTTCGATATAAGAGTTGATTCAAGATCACACATTCTTCATTATCCACAGATCCCATTGGTTAAGACTAAACCCATGGAGATCATGAATTTCGATGAACGTCCATCAGGACAAAATTGTGTTTTAGCGGTTCTATCACTAGGTTACAACATGGAAGATTCAATTATAATCAATCGTTCCTCTGTAGAGCTAGGACTAGAAAGATCAAGCTTTTTCAGGATTTACGAGGGAGACAGCCGACAATATCTAGGTGGGTTAAGAGATAAATTCGAAGTTCCAGAGCAAGGAACAAGAGGCCATAGGGGTGATCGATACTATAGACTCCTTGAAGAAGACGGCATAATATCTACTGAGTCCCCAGTTTCAGGAAATATGGTCCTTGTAGGAAGGGTTAGTCCACCAAGATTCCTTGAAGAGTATAGAGACTTTGAAGTCAGAGGTCCAACTAAAAGAGACTCGTCAATATGCATGAGACCTTCAGAGTCAGGTGTCGTCGATAAAGTTTTTCTTACAGAGTCAAAGGAAGGAAGCAAACTAGTTAAGGTCAAAATAAGAAATCAACGAATTCCTGAGCTAGGTGATAAATTTGCTTCAAGGCATGGTCAGAAAGGAGTTATCGGATTACTTGTACCCAAAGAAAATATGCCCTTTACAGAGAGTGGAATTGTTCCTGATATAGTCATCAATCCTCATGCTATACCATCAAGAATGACCGTTGGCCAATTTGTCGAGGCTATAGCTGGGAAACTCGCTGCAATGATGGGCACACAAATAGATGGCACACCATTTAGTAATGATAACCCAGCTAGTCTCCAAGAAGGTCTGTTAAAATTCGGTCTCGATTATACAGGTCGTGAAGTTTTCTATAACGGAATCGGTGGAGAAAAAATGGAAGCAGATGTCTTTACAGGACTTGTATACTATCAGAAACTTCACCATATGGTTGCTGACAAAATGCATGCAAGAGCAAGAGGACAAGTCCAAATGTTAACGAGGCAACCGACTGAAGGAAGAGCTAGAGGTGGTGGCCTAAGATTTGGCGAGATGGAGAGGGACTGCTTGATCGGACATGGCGCCTCAGCTCTCTTGAGAGATAGACTACTCGAAGAGTCTGACCGATATACAGCTATGGTGTGTGAGACTTGTGGCTTATTTTCCTACTATGACTCAAGACAAAATAAATACATCTGTAGAGTATGCGGCGAGAAGACAACAATTTCGCCCGTCTCAATATCATATGCATTCAAACTTCTAATCCAAGAACTCATGTCTTTGGGTGTGGCTCCAAGATTACTAGTACAGGAGCGTGCTTAAACATGCCAACAAATGAGGAATCATACAAAATAGTCGATGGCGTAAAATTCTCTCTCCTATCACCTAATGAAATAAGAAAACTATCAACAGTAGAAATACAGACAGCCGACACTTATGACGAAGATGGAGTCCCAATAGTTTCAGGTCTAATGGATGGAAGATTAGGAACACTTGAACCAAGGCAGAAATGTAGAACTTGCGGTAACACAGCAGTAGCTTGCCCAGGCCACTTCGGACACATTGAACTTGCCGAACCTGTTATTCATGTATCATTTATCAAACTACTTCATAAATTATTGGCAGTAACATGTCGAAACTGTGGGCGAATTCTTCTCTCAGAAGAAAAGATAAAGGAATATGAAGAAAAGATCAAAGAAGTTAAAACTAGATTGAACACAGTCCCTGAATCTCTTTATAAAAAGATCCTAAAACATGCCAAGAAGACCATGGAATGTCCTCATTGTGGAACTCAACAATTTCCAATAGAACTTGTTAAGCCAACCTCATTCCATGAGGCTATTGAAGAAGGTGCACCTAAAATTCCTCCAAGTGCTATAAGAGAGAGATTAGAAAGGATTCCTGATGATGACCTTAGGCTTCTAGGCATAGACCCAAAAGTTGCTCGAACAGAATGGATGATTCTTCAAGTGCTACCTGTACCACCAGTTACCGTCAGACCCTCAATAACATTGGAGTCAGGGATAAGATCAGAAGATGACCTAACACATAAACTCGTTGATATAATAAGGATAAATCAGAAATTAAGTGAAGCTTTAGAATCTGGTGTACCAATAAACATAATCCAAGAACTTCATGATCTTCTTCAATACCATGTAACAACATACTTTGATAATGAAGTCTCAGGACTACCACCAGCAAGACATCGCTCGGGAAGGGCTCTCAAGACAATATGCCAGAGATTGAAGGGTAAGGAAGGACGATTCCGGGGTAACCTCTCAGGCAAGCGTGTAGACTTTTCAGCAAGAACTGTAATTTCCCCAGACTTGAACCTAGACATAAATGAGGTCGGGGTTCCAATGGCACTAGCGTCAAGATTGACAGTTCCAGAAAAGGTGACTGAATGGAATCTCGAGAAAATGAAGCAACTAATACGGAATGGTCCAGAGCAATATCCCGGGGCTCTATATATAGTTAGAACCGATGGCAGAAGAATAAGACTGGAATTTGTACCTGAAAGAGAAAGTATAGCAGAAGGTCTACAGCCAGCATTCGTGGTTGAGAGACATATAAAAGATGGCGATATTGTCCTATTCAATAGACAACCTTCACTTCATAGAATGTCTATCATGGCTCACACAGTGAAGGTTTTACCTTTTAAGACTTTTAGATTGAATCCATGCGTCTGTCCACCATACAACGCTGACTTCGATGGTGATGAGATGAACCTTCATGTTCCACAAGGAGAAGAGGCGAGAACAGAAGCAAGCCTTCTCATGCAAGTACAAGATCAAATACTATCTCCTAGATATGGAGGACCAATAATTGGAGCAATAAGAGACCTACTAACCTCATCTTTTCTATTAACAGCTAAGGAAACGTTCCTAACTAAAGAGAAGGCAGGAAGACTACTTACTGCAGGAGGATATGTCGGAGATCTTCCTCCACCAGATGTAAAAGGGCCAAATCCGTTATGGTCTGGAAAATCAATATTCAGCGTCTTCATTCCAGAAGGTCTTAATTTCACATCAAAATCGAATCTCTGTAGTGTATATAAATGTCCAGATTGTCGTAAAGAAAAATGCCAATATGATGCCTACATAGTAATAAAGGATGGTAACTTGAAACAAGGCGTAATCGACAAGAATTCAATTGGAGCCGAGAAATCTGAAAGTCTATTCCATAGAATTGTAAAAGATTACGGCTCGACAGTTGGTAAAGAATTCCTCAATTCTATAGCTAGACTCCTAGATAGATACATAACACTCAGAGGATTTACTTACGCCTTTGATGAACTTGCGATATCAGATGAAGTTCGTCAAAAGATTAAAAAGGCAACTGAAAAGGCTGAAGAAAGAGTCAATGTTTTGATCGAGAGTTATAAAAAAGGAAATCTTGACAGATTGGCTGGTCAAACCATAGAAGAGAGCCTTGAGATATACATCATGAACGAATTATCAACAGTCAGAGACTTGGCTGGACAATATGCTGACAGCTACTTCCCAGAAGATAATCAAGGCATAATAATGGCCAGAGCAGGGGCAAGAGGATCCATGTTGAATATTGGCCAGATGACAGCTTCTTTAGGTCAACAATCAATCCGAGGAAAAAGAATTCTTAGAGGTTACCGTGAGAGAACTTTACCTTTCTTCAAACCGAATGATGCAGGTGCAGAAGCTCGAGGCTTCGTATATGCTTCATATAGAGATGGTCTCAACCCAACAGAATTCTTCTTTCATGCTATTGGTGGTAGAGAAGGGCTAGTTGACACTGCTGTCAGAACTCAACAAAGTGGCTACATGCAAAGACGATTAATCAATGCATTGGAGCATATTAGAGTCGAATATGACGGAACGGTAAGGGACTCAACTGGAAATATTATACAATTCAGTTATGGTGAAGATGGAGTCGATACTACCAAAAGTGACCATGGAAAAGCAGTTAACATTGAACGATTGGTCGACAGTGTGAGGCTATTTTCTGCCAAAGGAGCAATTGCCGGTAAAAGATACATAGAATCGAAAATAGATTCGATTTCAAATAAACTTCCTCCGAGTCTAGTTGATGAATTGAGGAGAAATATTCAAGGAGCCAAACTAACACGTAAAAGTGTCGATCAAGCCATAAGTCTTACTATAGATAGTTATGTTAGAGCTCTTATTGAACCTGGAGAAGCTGCTGGAATCGTATCAGCACAGTCAATAGGTGAGCCAGGTACCCAGATGACTCTAAGAACTTTCCACTTCGCTGGGGTAAAGGAACAAAACGTGACGTTAGGCCTTCCAAGACTTATTGAGATAGTTGACGCCCGAAAAATACCATCAACTCCGACTATGACTGTTTATCTTGAGAAGAAATACAGGAATAGAGAAAAAGCTGAACAAGTTGCAAATGCTGTCACGCACACAATATTAGAAGACATAGCTGATAGTATCGTTTCGGACATAGCTAAGATGAAGGTAATGGTTAAACTCGATCCCAATACAATGAAGGACCGTGGTATAACACTCCAAGAGGTTCGAGAGGCTCTAAAACCTCCGAACAGCAAAGTCAACATAGATAGATATGACGTAGAAGTTACTCCTAAGGAGATGGAAATCCCTCAATTCAAACGGTTTACAGCACGACTTAGAGTATTCAAATTGAAAGGTGCTCCATCGGTTAGAAAGGCCCTTGTATTAGAGGATCAGGGTGAATGGATCATTAGGACTGAGGGTTCTGGGCTAGATGTTGCATTAAACCAACCAGGGGTAGACAAGAAAAGAACAATCTCAAATAATGTTCATGAAGTTGCAGAGGTCCTAGGAATAGAAGCTGCTAGGAATGTTCTAATTAAGGAAGCAATGGCTGTCCTTGATGAGCAAGGATTAGATGTTGACATTAGACACGTGATGTTAGTTGCTGATATGATGACAAACTCAGGTGTGGTACTTCAAGTAGGAAGACACGGCATCAGTGGTGAGAAATCATCTACACTTGCCAAAGCAGCGTTCGAGATCACGATTCCAACTATAGTCGATGCAGCAGTAAAAGGAACTAAAGATATGCTAAGAGGTGTAGCAGAGAACGTAATAGTTGGACGACAGGTACCTATGGGAACAGGACTGATCGATGTCTACATGTCTATGCCAGAAAAGGAGAAAAAATAATGGATTTCAACAAACAAATAAACATAACTTTGAAGAGTGGTAAAACAGAGTTTGGATGTAGAAGTGCATCAACAGCAGCAAAGCAAGGTAAGGCAAAACTGATAATCCTAGCATCTAATTGTCCAGAAGAATACAAGAATGAAATCATGAGAGATGCTAAGAATTCAGGTATATCGACTTACACGTATGATGGAACTAGTATGGAGCTTGGTAGTGTTTGCGGGAAACCATTTATAGTCGCTGCCATAACAGTTAAAGAACCTGGAAACTCAGAGATACTAAAATTGGCTGAATAAGAAGATGCAATCCCAAAGGATTAGGCTCAAAGGCGAAGAGATGCGGCTTATAGCCCTTTTCGAAAGTATCACGGGGGCAACAGCTCAAGATTGTTTAATTGATGAAGAAAATGATAGAGTAATCCTTGTTGCTAAAAAAGGTGAGATGGGTTTAGCTATCGGAAAAGCTGGAAGGAACATAAACACGCTCAGAAAAATGACTGGTAGGAATATCGATGTAGTTGAAGCTGCTGATGAACCTAAACAATTTATTAAGAATGCTCTAGCCCCAGCAAAAATAAAAGACATACGGATAACTGAGAAACCAGATTCCAAGATAGCTGTAGTCGAGGTTAATTCAGTAGACAAAGCAATGGCGATAGGCAAGAATGGAAAGACAATAGATAAGACAAGGCTTCTTGCAAAAAGATATTTCCAGATAGATCAAGTCATAATAGCCTGAATTCTTATATTTTTTCACCTGATTTCTATACTTTATACTCTAACCATTATTCCGAAAAATAACATAGGGTGAAAAAGATTGAGACTCAATAATGTTGAGATAGAGGATACTTTCGCAGAAGCTTTCCCCATGTACATTGGAAGATTTATCATTACAGCCTCAACTAGACGATGGGCTCTAGCCTCTGCACAAGAAGCAAAAGGCTTAGGAGTTTCAGCTACTTTAGGGCCGGGTGAAGCCGGAATAGAGCGGGAAGTCACTCGTGACGAATCACCTGATAATAGACCAGGATATATCTTGGATGTAGGCCATAGACAACGAAAGGAGCTAAACTATTGGTTAATCGCAAGAATAAGGAAAGGAGTCCTTCCTACTCCCACAACTTCAGCTTTTGATGCTATGCCCAAAGAGATGGTTCAATATTCTATTGAAGTCAAAGATACTCCAATACAATTATTTGGAGATGGATTTGAGGAAATAGTTGAGAGAAAAGGACGAGCCGTCTACAAGATTCCTAGAATGGACGGATTTTTTTTTATTGAGACAAAGTTGGGTATTGCTCGTGGAATTGCTGGAGGCAATTTTCTTATTCTCGGAGAATCACAAGCCGCCACTCTAATGGCGGCTGAAGTCGCAGTTGATGCAATCAAAGAAATTCCATATGTATTCAATCCATGTGCAGGAGGTATAGCCGCATCAGGTACCAAAGTTGGAGGGAGCAAATACACCGAAGCTGTAGCAACAACAAACGATGCATATTGTGCTTCACTTAGAGATAGAGTTAAAGAGACAAAAATTCCCTCAGGAGTAAATTGTGTATACGAGATCTTCGTAAACGGTTTAAATTTGTCTTCTATAGAAAAAGCTATGAAAGTAGGAATAGAAACTGCTACAACTGTCTCTGGTGTAAAAAAAATCACGGCAGGCAACTATGGTGGAACACTTGGAAATATATTGATACCGCTCAAGAAAGTTCTAGAAATAAACTAAATTGTCAAAACCAGATGGTCATCAAACTGGAAAGCAGAGCAATAATTATACTTCTGTTACTTGTCGGTCCAATCCAAATGTGGATAGACAACTCCAATGCAATAGAATCAACTATTACAATTCAGCCATCAATTGAAGATACGTTCGTCAACAGTATGTATCTTCAACATAAATATCCAGAGGAGCCACATGGCTACTTTTGGGCCATGTTCGCTGGAAACATGTATACAGAATACGATTCTTTCAAAGGATACGGCTCATCAAGAATTTACATAAAATTCAATACAACATCAATTCCATCAGACGCTAAAATAATCAGCGCAGAATTATGTCTCTATATGTATGATCCGCCCAAGACAAACCAAGAATTTGAAGCATACAGAGTTCTATCTGAATGGAATGAGCATAATCTTACATGGATAAACCAACCTGACTTTGAGGAGAAATCTTCCTCTACTACGACAATCCAAGCTTTACCGTCGGAAAAATGGATCTGTTGGGAAATTACAGAAGATGTAAGAACGTGGCATTCCGGAGCAGCACATAACTACGGCACAATGATAAGAATCAAGAATGAAGTTAATGCTTCAGATCAAGTTGCATCATTCTATCCAAGTGAAACATTACAAGAAAAACAACTAGCACCAAAACTAACGATCAAAATCGACTGGCATAAAGAAATAGAATCCAAAACAACTACAGATATACCTTCACCTACAAAAGAACAACTTTCCACAACAGAAAAACAGCCTACCATTTCACCTACAAATCGTCCATCTGTAAATATTACAAAAACAGATATCAAGAATGACAATAAGAATAATGAAAATCAAAGAATTAATTACCTATTACCAATTGCATTTGTCTTGGTAATATCAACTCTCATTGTCTTAGTAATATTTAGACGAAGGAAAACTGCTATAAAAAATAGAAAAACACTCAAAAAAAGAACAGTTAAGGTACGTCCAAAGTAATATAGCTTAATTTAATATTAATCATGACAGTAATAGACAAGTGTGATCAAGGAATGCTACCAGACAGAGTTCCTACAGGTATTAGTGGTTTAGATAGAATGATTGAAGGTGGAATTCCAAGAAGCAGAATTATAGTCGCGGTTGGTGGCCCTGGAACTGGCAAAACATTGCTAGGCATGCAGTTCATAATAAATGGAATCAAAGATTATGATGAAAGTGGTATCTTCGTCTCACTCGAAGAAAGCAAGAGACACCTATACCAAGCGATGAACAGATTCTCTTGGGATCTAAATAAATTGGAGAAATCTGGCAAGTTTACATTTGTCGACGCATCGCCTATCCGACGTGCTCCTGGAGAAGTTAAGATTGGTAAATACGTCGTAGGTAAGAGAGATTTCTCCATGTTAGGCTTCATAAATACAATAGAACAATTAGCTGACTCTACTGAAGCCAAAAGGATAGTTGTAGATCCTCTAGCTACTCTAATCTTTCAGTACGCTGATCTTTATGAAAGACGAAATGCATTCCTCGATTTGATGGAGAGTCTTACAGCCACAGGCGCAACCTGCTTGGTAACAATGGAAGCACCCTCACAGTCAACTAATGATTTTGTTGAGGAAGAGTATCTTGCTCATGGTACAATTGTTTTGCAGAGGATGCAAGTAGGTAGAGCGATGACGCGTGTTATTCAAATTAGAAAGATGAGAATGACCGCTGCAGATGATCAACCTAGACCATACAAGATCGATGAATCTGGAATTAATGTATTCGCTGACGAAACACTATTCTAAAAAAATAGCGAACATGTAACTCTCGGGAAAAAAGGGTATTCAATATTACAAATAATAAAAAAAAGACGTTAAATCAACAGAATGACATCTTTTATTTTAAGAGTAACAATATAATCAATTTCCTTGTGGGAAAAGGAATTGATAACAATAGATAACCTAAATGTGCTAGCTTTCTTACTATCAATAATTGTTTTACTATATGCAGCATATACAGACCTGAAAGCAAGGGAAGTACCAGATAAAGTTTGGATTATCTATTTTCCGTTGGCCTCAATTTTATTGATTTTCAGAATATTATTAAA
>DAOUZW010000144.1 GCA_030671315.1 Candidatus Bathyarchaeota archaeon | reverse complement strand
CACAACTTGATTATTGATGAAGAATTTTTGAATGAATAAGTTATGTTATCTCTCTCTTTATCTTCTGAAATTCTTCTGTCGTGATCTCGCCTTTAGCGTAACGTTCTTTCAAGATATCAAGAGCTCTTCTGTCACTGTAGTCAGTCATATAGGTTACTTGTTCTTTCCCACAGTAGGGACAAAATTTTGATACTGAATCGATGCTTGCGCCACAGCTCTGGCAACGTATTTGAGTTTGCGCATATGCTGTTCTATGAGTAGTTTCTCTTCCGACGATATATCCTCCAGCTAATCCTAATAGTGCACCACCAAAACACATGAATATCAACCTCTTTGTTTTAGACTGAATTTACCACTCGTATATTATAAGGAATCACCCAATTTATTCCCATTTTCATCCCAAGATCACATCGATCTGATCTCAAATTACCCATTATAATCCAAGAGAAAAAATGTTGGAAAGGGTTTACTCTCTTATGATGTATAAGAAAATTAGTAACGCGACAAGTTCAAAGCTATTTGAGATAATGTGAAATGTTACTGCTTCTGGTGGGCAAGCAATGCCTGAGAGAATAGTAACGGGTAATGAGAAGATTACTTGAACAAGCAATATTGAAGAGAATAATAGTAGGCCTAGAGTAAATCTTGATTTGACTTCCTTATAGCTTTGAACGAAATGATACATGATTATTGCAACTAAAATCGCATTGATTACTATTAGAATACCTTCGATTATATACAGAATCTCAGACATGAAATTTCAACTCTCAATATTTTTGATATTATTTCTTAATTTTTTCTTCTTTTTCTATTTTCAACCAAATTTCTTGGAAGACATCATATTGAAGATCTAGTTGAGGTGATAGAAAATATGATGCTGCATACTTTTCACCCATCTTCACAATTAGCTTATTTTCTAAGAGTACATCAAGATGATGTCTGATAGTCTTATAATCCATTTTTAGCTTATCTGCCAATTGGCTTGCGTTAGATGGCCGTTCTTTGAGGACCAATATGATTTTGGCTCTAGATCTCCCACCTCTAGTACCCGCAATAATCCACCAAAGCAATCGTTTGAAGGTTTCATTACTGACGGCCATCGCTGTTAATTAAATCCTTTAATGTAGTTTTCAAACTTTCTGAAGCTAGCTAGCTAACAGTCAGTGTCATTTCTCCTGTTCAATCGCTTCCTTATGTCTAAGAGCAGCCATCTCCCTAATCTTCCTTATTGTTTCATCATCTTCTTCGGAATGATGAGTCCAAGGTCTCTCGACACGCCAAGTTATTTTCTGATATATTGGCGGCTCAGGGTAGGCTCCAGGATCATATAATGTGAAATCTAAAATTTTAGTTGGTGATTCTTGTATGCAAGCACTAATTATTTGCTTGATTCTTTCAGGGTCAATTCTAAGTTTTCTATCATCATCAATTAATAGACTTACCAGTTTAACCTGTTTACGGAATCGATCTATAGCTTCAGGAGATATGTTGTAAAGATACGGAGTTTGAGATGTCGCTCCTATTATTGTTCTTTTATCGTCAACACCATTTTTTATTAAAGCTTCAAAGGTCTGTCCAGGATGATGCCCCGCCGACTCGACTCCACATAAGACTATATGTCGGATATTGGAATTAGCTACTACATTGCAGATTATTTTCTCTATTCCTAGATTTTCTGTTTGCAGAAACCCAGCTAAAACGGCTCCTGACTCTACTGAAACTTTAGCCAGCTCTTTTAGAAAATCTGGAATCTTATCCTGCACGGTGTGAAGTAGAATTACTACGGCTACAGGTGAATAATCATTTCCTCTTAGATACCCCCCATCCTCAGGCGGATATCCGTCTGGAGGTTTAACTTTGAAAATTTTATTCAAATTATTCCAGCTTTTCTTAACCTCAATCACACTTCGCGCAGTTTGCTTTCTTAACTTTCTTCTTTAGATTATATAACGTAGTTCTACTTAGCGCGCGTCAAAAAAAAATTAAAAAAAGAATTATCATTTTGTAAATGTTAAGGTTCCGCCGTTAAATTCTATTTCTAATGTATTTCTGCTGATCTTGTAAGACTTGGAAGTTTCTAAAGCACCTAAAAACGCTCTCTCTTGCTGCATTACATCCTCTTCACACATCATCAATGTAGTTCCAATTGGAGAGGTTATTCTCAAGGAGGATCCGTCTACTTCATAGCTTGTGAAATAATTATTGCAGCTTGCTATTCCTGTAATTTTACCTTCGCTAAATGTTGCTGTAGCCTTAACATTAGGCAATGCTTTCTGTGGGTTGCTCTTGATGCCGTAAGATACTAGTGTCCATTCAGTGTCTGTGATGCAAGCTTGTGGAGGTGATATAAACATCCATGCAGCAACTCCGATGATTAATATAGCCGCGATTGTGATTACTAATAGACCTAGACGAGAACGATTCATCATCAAATCCTCTAGCAATAACGCGCGTTTAATGGGATATATTCTTTTTTTAATTCTTTAATCTTAAGAAAACTTGGCATGTTCGAATAGGTAGTGAGTCTGTTACTCATTTTTCTATTCGTTTTATCGTGTTCGCTTACAATAATGTAGTCATCTATACTATCATCTATGTTTTTTTGGTGGACGCTGGCATTTGTAATCTTGTTACCTAATAGTATGAAAGTACGATACGACACTCTTTTTTAATCGATAAGAACACGTTATCTTAGTGATATAATATGGCAGCATTAATAATTGGTGCATTAGCAGGAGCAGCTTTGGGAGGTTTTGGCGGATGGGCTCTTGGCGGATTAGCCGGAGCAGCAGTGGGAGGATTAGCTGGTGGAACAGTCGGCGGACTCGTCGGTGGAGCTTTCAGTAAACCAAGTCAGCCACAGTATTATCCCGCTTACGGTGTTCCATACTATAGTCCAAGTTACTATAGTCCAAGTTACTACGCATATCCTACAACCTATGCATTTCCAAGACCTGCTTTCAGCCTTCCTGTATTGGGCTATTGGTAGATCAACAGATCTCCAATTCCCTACTTTCTAAAATTTTTTTAAATTAACCAATTTAGAAAATATAGAAAAATCTAGATTTTGAAGTTTTTAGATATTCTTTTTTTAGAAGCGTGCACCGAGTGATTCAATTAATGCTTTGAATTTGTTCGGATCCATTCCTGCAATTGCTGACACCTGATTAAGGCTTCTAAATTTGCCTAGTCTTGTTCTTGCTGCTAGAATATTTTTAGCCATTGTTTCATCGATTATGTCATTGTTACCGACTGCTATCGTTAATTGTTGATGAGTTTTCATTGAATTGAGGAAATTGGGAATTTTTTTCTTCTTTATTTCCAGTTCCGGAGCTTTTTGGTGGACTGGTAGGTGGTTGTGGGCCTTCTTTCTGACTTTTTTGTTCAGGTTTTTGTTGGTCGGAAATTCTATGAATTATATTTTTTGGTTTTCTAGGTGATTCCAAGTTTAACATCTTCCATTATTTATTTGATATTTTTCTAACTATTATACTCTGTTACCACATTCTGGACAATATTTCATTTTTGAATTTACTGTTTGGTTACATTTTCTACATCGTGGTTGCGTCATCTGAGAGAGTAAGTCGCCCATTACGTTACCAGTCGATTTTGTGTCTTGACCTGCTAAACCTTGGAAAAGCATTCCTGTAACATCGTTTAGTACGTTGTCGTCTCCGTCATGATCGATTAGATCTGCGATTCCTCTTGATCCTA
>DAOUZW010000129.1 GCA_030671315.1 Candidatus Bathyarchaeota archaeon | reverse complement strand
CATAACAACATAGATCATGACTTGGCTGATCCTTGGTTCGAAAAGGACTGGAAGAGTAACTGCTTGGCCTACCAATATTCCTGCAAGGAGGGCTCCACGAAGGTTTCCTAATCCACCTATCACTACAACAACAAAACCGAGGATTAGAACTTCATAACCCATCTCAGGATATACCCCCAATAATGGTGCTGCAGCTAATCCGGCTATTCCCGCGATTGCTGTGCCAATCATGTATGTGAAGGTGAAGATTCTTCCAATATTAAACCCTAAAACCTGCACCATCTCACGATCTTGGATCCCAGCTCGAATCATAGTTCCAATTTGGGTTCTTTTCATGAAAATAAATACAGCCGCTGCAATCGAAACTGAGAGAATGGTCACAAATATTCGATAGGCCGGATAATCGAAGAATAGAAGATTTACTCTGAAATTGAGTGATGACGGTGGGAAGAATGGTTGACCATATTTTCCCCAGATCATTCTGATTGATTCTAACATTATCAAAAGTATTCCAAAATTTAGTAGAAGACCTGGAATAGGATCCGCGACATACAGTCTTCTAAGCAGAGTTGGTTCGATAATAAGTCCTAGTAATCCACACATGATCGCCACAATCGGAATCGCTAAAAAAAAGTTCCCACTACTTGCTACAACCGTGAAGGCTATGAATGCTCCAAGGGCGTAATAGCCACCGTGAGCGAAATTCAGGATGCCCATCAATCCGAAGATCAAACTTAACCCGATCGAGATTAAAGCTAGGATTAATCCCCAAACTAGACCATTCATTATGGTTGTTAGAATTAATGAGACATCAACCAATGCAATAGCCACGCAATCTCGAGCAGTTGATAAAATATTTAAGACTTAAGATAACCAGCCAGTTTCTTAAAATCATATTTTGAACATATCTATTTTAAAATCAACGTAAAATTTAGACCAGAATATAGATGTCTGCACTTGATCACTGAAACTATCGCACACCATGATTCCTTTTGCTACTGGCAGGTGCTATCATCAATCAAAGTTTACTGTTAATCCGTGTTAGTCCAGTGGAAAATGATGCTCAAGTGATACACCTATAGCTCACACAACTTAGCATTTTAAATTCTAATTTCGACAATTTATCGATATCAGATAATTTACAGAGTTGTTTCAATATAGAAATTATCTACTGGGAAAGGTGTGAAAAAAGTGTTCAGGAGAGATCAACGTGAATTCATTTATTTTTCAGAAGCCATGCTTGAAAATATCGATCATATTGCCAAACTAAGTGATCTTCAAGTAAATCGACAAGAATTCATCTGGGCAGCGATTAGAGAGAAAATTCAAAGATACCCAAGAAGAAAAGTCTGGCTAGAATAAGAAAGTTAGTGCGTGTGCAACCTTTATTGTAACACACGCTACACGTAGCACGAGTTTACTAGTCCATTAGGGCGACGGCACGTATTGGTGAGCCTGTTCCTCCACGTATCTTTAGAGGCAATCCAACATATGTGAAACGTTTTCCAACCACTTCTTTTAGATTGCAGAGATTTTCTGTGTTCATTAATCCGTATTCACGGCATACCTCATGTGAAGGGAAGAATTTTGTTTCCGTGTTACCACAGGAATCGATAGTAGTGGAGTCTATTCCGATGTTCACAACTCCTTTTTCAGCAAGCCAGAGTGTACCATCATAGTCTAGACCTGAGTTCTCAGTCAGATATTCTTTCTTTGGATATGTGTTATCATAATGTCCAGTGTAGAGTAGGACAGTGTCTCCTTTTTTGACTTCTAAATTGGCTTTTGTCAGTGCATCCTCGAGGTCTTTTACTGAGATTATTCCTTTAGGTTTGATATGGGTGAAGTCTAGACATATAGCTGGCGTGACGAATTTATCTACTGAGATCTCATCTATTGTTGCGGCTCCTTCCTTTATGTGCCAGATAGAATCTACATGAGTGGGGCCATGGTCTGACATCAGTAGACCGAATGTTGAATAACTAAAGTCTCCCTTTGTTCCGTGGACTGTGCCTTTTGTCTCTTCATGTGTGTGAAAAGGAAAAACCACAGTCTTCAGATGACCTGGAAAGACAGGCATCCCATTGTAGATTTCTTGGGTTAGATCGATTACTTTTCCCATTTTTAAACATCTGCGCCCAATGATTAGACAATTCTATTATTAACTTAGCGATCTAGGGTGCGCTATATTATTGCTAATGTTTCTATTTTGTGTGTGCTAAGGTAAAGACTTTAAGCTGATTTTGGAGAGGAGACTCATCAAATTCGGTGTTAAAAGTGGAGATAATTGAGGAAGGACAAGGGCAACTAGTAGGTTTCAGAGATCCTGATGAAAATCGAAGTTGGGTGTTAGATAATAAGTCTAGAACACCTGAAGATAAGAGAATGAGCGCCCAGGAAGCCGTTTCAAAGTTCATCAAGCCTGGAGATTTTATTGCATCTGGCGGATTTGGACATGTAAGAGTTTCAATGGCCATAATTTATGAGATTATAAGACAGAAAAAACAAAATTTGATCATGGCTGGCAAGACAGCAGTCCATGACATAGACCTTTTAGTAGCGGCAGGATGTGTCGACAAAGTTGAAGTAGCATATTCATTCGGACACGAGTTGAGAGGCTTGTCTAATGCTTCCAGGAGAGCTGTTCAAACAGGAAAATGTAAAGTGGTATCAGAGATTAGCAACGCAGCATATCAATGGCGTTTCTTAGCAGGAATGATGGGTATACCATTCATTCCATCAAGAGTATTATTGGGAACTGACACTTTCAAGAAAAGCTCAGCAAAAATCATCAATTGTCCTTTTACAAATAAACCATTAACTTTGATTCCATCATGTAATCCCGATGTCGCAATAATCCACGTTCACCGTTGCGATAAATACGGTAATGCTCAAATCGATGGTGCTTTGATTGAAGATTTTGAGCTTTCGCATGCCTCAAGAAGGCTTATAGTTACTACGGAAAAAGTGACGCCTCATAGAAAAACTAGATTGAAGCCTTGGAGAACTTCGATACCATTCTATTATGTTGATGCAGTAGTGGAGGTTCCTTATGGGGCTCATCCATGTCAAATGCCTATGGAATATTTCTTTGATGAAGATCATATTTCTGAATGGCTTAAACTCTCAAAAACCGATGATGGAGTCAAAGAATACCTGGAAAAATATGTCTACTCAGTTAACTCATTTGATCAATATTTGCGACTTATCGGTGGACAAAGAAAACTAAACCGTCTAAAGAAAATGGAAATGACAACTGGTTGGAAAGCGGAGGTAAAATGATGCCTAAAAAAACAGTCAACTACAACCAAGTTGAACTCATGGCATCTGTCGCAGCCAAAATGTTGGAGAATGATAAGTCTGTATTAGTTGGTACCGGGCTTCCTGTTCTAGCAACCATGCTCGCCCAAAGAACTAATGCACCAAACATTCTAATCATGTATGAAGCCGGAGGAATAGGTTCTCAAGCGTCAGTTGTTCCTGTTTCAGTTGGCGAATCACGAACTTTCTATCATGGGATAGCTGCTTCTAGTATGCACGATGTAATGTCAGCACTCCAAGGTGGATTTGTAGATTACGGATTTCTTGGAGCAGCTCAGATAGACATGTATGGAAACATTAACACTACCGTAATCGGAGATTATGATATCCCGAAAGTTAGATTACCAGGTAGCGGTGGAGGAAACGATGCAGGCTCATTGTGTTTTAAGACCATCATATTAATGAAGCAAGACACGAAGCGGTTTGTAAAAAAATTAGATTTCATGACCACTCCAGGATATCTTACAGGTCCAGGAGCTAGAGAAAAAGTTGGACTCCCCCAAAACACAGGACCCTACAGAGTCATCAGTCAGCTTGGAGTATATGGATTTGATAACAATACGAAAAAAATGATGCTTCTCTCCACTCATCCAAACGTAAGTATTGAAGAAATCAAAGAGAATTGCAGTTTCGAGTTGACCATACCAGTAAATGTTGAAACAAGCAAAGAGCCTTCAGATCAGGAACTTAAGATCTTAAGACAGATAGACCCTATGAAACTTGTAATAGGTAAATAATAGACAC
>DAOUZW010000136.1 GCA_030671315.1 Candidatus Bathyarchaeota archaeon | reverse complement strand
GGATTAAATTGCCACAAGACCTTCGCGAGAAAGTAGAGTTAACTCCATTTGATTTCTCGAAAAGTAAACAATTGGAAAAATATTAGATAAAATATTAAATTTTTTTAGTGAATTTTATGTGAACAGAAAATTGTATAATTGGATAGATGTGGAGTCGTAAATGTAGTTTGAAGATAATAAATTATAAAAATATTAAACCGGAGCCTGAAATGCTTAGTGCCAAAGGTGTTAGTGTAAGATGGCTGATCACTAAGAAGATGGGTGCACCAAATTTTGCCATGAGGTTATTAGAGGTTGAACAGAATGGGTCTAGTCCAAATCATGAGCATCCTTGGGAGCATGAAGTTTTTATTCTTGATGGAGAAGGTGAAGTAGAGAGTTCAGAAGGAAAACATGCGATTAAGAGTGGCGATGTCATTTTCATAAATTCAAATGAAAGACACCAAATAATCAACACTGGCTGTAAGACATTGAGATTCCTTTGCATTATTCCACATATTGATGACCAAAGAAATTGATAAAAAATAATTAATTCTCTCCAATAGCGAACTTTCTAACTTCAAAATCAATCCTAAAGAAACCAATTCTAGAAAGAAGTCTATTTTTATCGAAATATGGAGCCCCGGATGGGTTTCGAACCCATGACCTACGGCTTACAAAGCCGTCGCTCTACCGAGCTGAGCTACCGGGGCATTAATTACTACTCATTATGAGGCATGGTTTTATCTTTTGACTTTTTCACCTAAAGTGTGAACTAGATTTCATATATCAAACTTTTTTAGGTGTTGGTATATCATTGAGATGTGCCGGGGTGGCTCAGCTGTGGTTAGATGCCCGAAAGGGCAGGTTCAAGCGCTGGACTCATAAAGTCATCTGAGTTCTTCTGGAGAGATCCAGAGGTCGCGGGTTCGACAAATATCACCGAAAATCCCGTCCCCGGCACTTGAATTCTAGTTAACGGTTATTCACGTCGAAGTATCTTCACATCATCTTTCATGGCTACATAAACGAAGTCAGCAATACCAGAAAATATTCCAACCTCGATAACACCAGGGATTTTTTTAATTTCGCTTTCGAGGGATATTGGATCATCTATCGGGCCAAAATCGGCATCAACAATTATGTTTCCGTTGTCAGTGATGATCGGACCAACTTTACCCTCTCCTTGTCTCAAAGTTACTGTGCCACCAACTTGTCTAATCTTAGCAATGACTGCATTAATACCGAATGGAAAAATCTCAATTGGAACGCACATATCTTCCCCTAGTTTTTTTGTTAACTTGTTCTCAGCTATTATTATCGCCACTTTAGTAGAATTCGAACCTATTATTTTCTCTCGAGTTAAAGCCGCACCTCCACCTTTTATCATGTTTAACGTTCCTAACTCAACTTGATCGGCTCCATCAATCGTTAGGTCTAAGATTTGTACAGAATTAAGATCAATTACCCTGAGCCCCAACTCTCTAGCCAAGAATTCAATTTGGTATGATGAAGGTACAAAAGCCAAGTTCAATTTATCTTGTTCAATCTTTTCAGCGATGATCTTTATTGTTTGAGCCATGGTTCTTCCGCTTCCCAGGCCCACTGAATATCCATTTTGAAGCAGTTCAATTGCTTCAGAGCAGGCTTCTTTAACGATATTATGTTCTTTCTTCAAATTAAATCCCAAATTCAATGAAACAAACGCTTAACATTAATTATATTTTAATTCTTACCATATAATGTAACTTTTCCAATACTATGAACTCCGTTTAAATACATTCACCATGACGATAATTGCCAATTGGATTGATTATGATACAATACTACTGAGTCCTTTGAAAAGGAGTTTAGCCAAAAAAAATAGACTCTCTTTTTTCTTAAGAGATGCATGTAAAAAATCAGGTAAGATTGGCCGCAATACTCTAGATTGATAAGCCGTATCGCCATACTTTTCGACAATATTTTTGATTTTCTTATCATTTAAAATTAGAAACATTTGGTCCATTTCTTCATCTGTAAGTCTATTCATTATTTTTCTAACAAATAATGTCGTTTTCAATTCTCGTCCAATTGTCTTTTTCCATATTGTCTCATATTGTTTGAGATGGGCTCCTCCAAGAGTATCTTTTTCCAAACATTGATTCGCTATCTTACATGCAATTTCTGCACACTTAAGTCCAAAATATATGCCTCCTCCTGAGGTGACTTTTATTTGTCCTGCAGAATCTCCAACGGCCAGCATTCTATCCGTATATGAACGTTCAATTGGTCCGCTTATCGGTATGGCCCCTGAATAAGTATTCTCAATTTTTACATTTCTACGCTTTGCGTGACGTACAATCTGATTTAAAAATTTTCTAAGGTAATATTGTGTTGAAAAAGATGAGGATTTATTATCAATAGCCAATCCCACTCTAGCTGCATTCATGTTCAGAGGGACTACCCATGCAAAGAAGCCTGGGGAGATATTCTTACCAAAGTAAAGCTCAACACAATCCTGTGAATGTATATCAATATCTGTCACTTCATACTGCAATCCAGATAAGATTTGATTAGGCCCTTTTAGTCCGACTCTCCTGAGTAATGCTGGCCTTGCTCCCTCAGCATTAATGATTAACCTCGATTTCAAATGACTGGAAATACCTATTTTCTTAACCTTCAGCTTGACCATGTCTGAATCAATATGCACATCCTGGACTCGCGTTTGTAAAGATAGTTCACAACCTGAAGAGCAAGCTATCTCTACTAATTTTTGATCTAACATTTTTCGATCAAGAACATATGAATCAATATTTTGCTTTTTAATAGAAAATTCAATTCCTTTTGGAGAATAAAATTTGGCCGCGCTTACGGAATTAAGTATAGTTTCTATTGGCAAATCAAAATCTTGAAATGCATGAGTAGTCAACTTTCCCGTGCAGTGAATTGGGCTTCCAGTAGAACTGTGTTCTTCACAAAGTAATGTTTTGAAACCTTTCTCCGCTATCAGACGAGCAGTCATAGATCCGGCTGGACCCGCTCCAATTACTATGACATCATAAACCATTGATTATCGCAGCTCTATTGTAATTGAAAATATGATATACAATTGATTATAGCAGCGAGACTTTTTTCGTTATTAATATGGTGGAGCCCCGGACGGGTTTCGAACCCGTGACCTTTGACTCATCGGAGTCCTTTACCAAGCCAACGCTTTCCAGTGTCTTTAAGACATCTTACCAGGCTGAGCTACCGGGGCCTGAATAGATAGCTCCGAGTTAAAGGTTATATTAATTATTAGTGTTCTTTGCCCTAACAGAATATACAACATATTGAATATTATAATCCAAATTTGACGAGTTGAGGGAGTTTCTCTTAATTTTGAGACTTTTTGGAAAGGCTTAAGTGCTTAATAGGAGCGTAAAATATCAAATTGTAGTTCGTTTCGGAGGAAAAAAAAGAATGGTTAAACAATGTCCAAAATGTGGCGCTGCCAACAGAGATGACGGAACCTTCTGTTCAAGTTGTGGTACATCATTTGCCGGCCCAGCAGTAAAACCAGTACCTTCAGTAAAAGTTGTTCGACCAGGTGTTCCTTCAGGAGCACCACACAGAGTACCACCACCAGGAATGTGTTACTATCATTCAAACCTTCCAGCACAGTACATTTGCAGTCGATGTGGTAGAGCGATTTGTAGAGATGATTCACGCAATTATGGTGACCTAATTATGTGTCCACAATGTTTTGCAGGAATCGTACCAGTATCTGCTCCACAAGCACCACCGGCTTATCAAGGTGGTTATCCACAGGCACCCCCGCAAGCACCTCCAATGGCGCCCTGTCCACCAATGGGAGCACCAATGGGAGCACCAATGGGAGCACCAATGGGAGCACCAATGGGAGCACCAATGGGAGCACCAATGGGAGCACCAATGGGAGCACCAATG
>DAOUZW010000084.1 GCA_030671315.1 Candidatus Bathyarchaeota archaeon | reverse complement strand
AGGACGTGTTCGAATGAAATTGTCTAATGGAGACTTAATTGTTGTCAAAATGGTTTTAAGCTTTAAAAACCGTCCATTTCATGTTTATGATAACATTACGATTACAATTTTACCAGAAAATATACTAGTGTATCCTTATCCAGAGAAAGGATTAGATGCAGAATTAGCCTTAGAATGATCTGAGTACTTTCTTGAAAAGGCTCTGATCTGTTACCTAATTTTTTTTCACCTGCTGAGGTTGTGAGTGTAATAAATTCAATGAGTTCTTTGTTTTTTCTTCAGTTATATAGATGCAGGTACTTACAGTTACTCTCTCCTAAGATAAGTTCATCATTCCCTATGAAATGTACCTACAGTTTAGGATTTCTATGACTTCAGATGAATCAAAAAACCGAATATGAAAGGAGAAAAGATAAAATGAATCCCTATACTATACTTATAGTGGTTACTATTTATGAAAAATGGTTCTATTGAAGAACAAATAAAGAATATTCGTTGTTTCATTCCTATTGGTGGTCTTGGAAAGCGATTGAGACCATTGACTCATGATGTTTCAAAACCTTGTATAAGATTCCTCAATCGACCCTTAATTGAGTTTTCCATCGCTGAATTAGCCAAGCGGGGAGTACGAAACTTCATATTTGGGGAAGTGGGTTACACGAATTACACTAATCTTTTCGATCAATATGGCGAAGGGGTTAGTGTCTCAGCTAAATACAAGATCCAGCCTAGAATTCACATTAAACATCAACCTAATTTAGATGACATCGGAAGCGCGCACTCTCTCTTATTAAATATGGACTATTATGATGTTCAGGACTTTGTCCTAGTTGTGCAGGGAGATAATCTCTTCAAATTCGATCTTAAGGATTTTGTCAGACAGCATATGGCAAGGAATGCCTTGATGTCAATTGCTCTTGTGAAAGTTAAGGACACAAGGCAGTATGGCGTTGCAGACCTTGGGAAGAAAATGAGAATCAAGACGTTCATTGAAAAACCTTCTCCAGAAGAAGCTCCAAGTAACCTTGGTAGTGCAGGAATCTACCTTTTTTCACCAGAGATAAGAGAGGTGTTACAGAGCGATGATATTAAAAGGATTATGAAGGAAAGGAAACGCTTGGATTTTGGTTACGATTTCATTCCATACATCGTCGAGTCGGAGTATCCTGTATTTGGGTATCCAATTAAAATTTGGTATGATGTGGGGACCCCTGAAAGATACTTAGAAGCGATGAATGACGTTCTTAATGGAAGATTAGACATCAGGGTTTCAGAGAAACGGATCCTACCTAGGAGGAATATTTGGGTTCAGGGGTTCAGTCAGGATTCTATTAAGCGACGAAATGAGATCATCCGGAAATATAATGAGAAGCGTCTTTTTCTTGAGGGTGCGGTTTTAATTGGTAGACATACACGAATAGGTGATTACTCCACTATTTCTGATTCGAATATTGATAATTTCTGCATCCTCGATGATAATTCATATGTTAGTAAATCGGCGATTATGGATGGGTGTAGAATAGGAAACCATACACACATAAGGGATAGTATAATTGGGAGACAAGTTATTATAGAATCTTCCCATGAGCACCCAACATTAGTCGAGAGGAATTCTGTAATAGGGAGTTCTTGTCACGTTAAGGAGGGATGTCGGCTACTCGGTACAAGGGTAAATCCTGGTTTGATCATTCCAAGAGGGATGACCTATATTGACAAATTTCTAGGCAACTACGAAGATGTTGTCCAATTGTCATCCTGAAAACAAGTCCTTAAACAAGATCAATATCTACAAGTAACAGTGAAAGGCTTATACCAGTGTTTCTTAGTGAAGTAATGTAATCCCATATTGATTTTGTGAGATGTGGATAAATGCGATTGATTGTAGCAGTGACAGGTGCAAGTGGAGTCATCTATTGTAAACGTCTACTTGAAGTATTAAAAGAAAAAAATGTTCAAGTCCATCTGATTATCAGTAGTGCGAGTGAAAAATTAATTGATCATGAGTTGGAAACAACCAAAGAAGAATTAGAACAATTGGCAAACAACACTTATGCTGAAGATGATTTCTACTCTCCTCTCGCAAGTGGTTCTTTCCTTGTTGATGGGATGATTGTAATTCCATGCAGCACTAAAACGGTGGCAGGTATTGCTCATGGATATTCTGAAAACCTCATTTTACGAGCCGCAGACGTAACGATAAAGGAGCACAGAAAACTAATCCTTGTACCACGTGAAACACCACTGAATGCTATACATCTTCGTAATCAATTAGAATTAGCTATGCAGGGTGTTATTATATTGCCTGCAATGCCTGCATTCTATCATAAACCAAAGAAGATTGATGATCTTGTCGACTTCATCGTTGGAAAAATTTTAGACGCTATAGGGATCAGTCATAATTTGTTTGAGAGATGGTCTGAAACTTAGCATTCTTCTTTTACAGAAACTTAATTTGTATATTTCTCTCCTTTTTCTTTTAACCAATATGAGACAAATTGTTCATAATGTTGAAGGTTAATCGTACATTTTTTTCAAAAAATGTGCTAATTATTCAATTTTAACGATCCATTTCTTACATAGACAATTATTATCGTAAAACAAATTAATATCACCAATTAATTTAGTATTACCAATTACTTAATTTAGATGAGATGGTGACTATTGTCGCATACTTTTCTGAAGTTACCATGTGCAGAAAATGATAAACTTAGAACCCTAGTAAAGAAGATGAATAATGATATCAAGTTGCGCACTTATTTGAAGTGTGCTAATGTTATGGCAATCGATCGTATGGGTTTCACAGATCATGGTCCCATACATGTCAAGATTGTTGCAAACTCAGCTCTCAGGATTCTCCGGATCTTGATTAAGAAAGGTATTATACCAAACATCATCAAGAACTATCATATGACAAATGAGGATGCTGAACTTATTGTAGTGCTCGCTTCGATATTTCATGATCTTGGAATGGCTGTTGTAAGAGAAAAACATGAGGAATATAGCATCTTATTATCTTTGGGATTTCTCGAGAGCTATCTTGAAGCGATTTATGATAAAGAACATGCAACTATAATATCATCAGAAGTACTCCATGCGTTGGCTACTCATGGTCCTCCGAGGAAGCCTCTTACCGTAGAAGCGGGTGTTGTCAGAGTTGCTGATGCCCTTGATATGGAGCAAGGTAGGGCGTGGATTCCTTTCAAAGCAGGGACAATTGACATTCACTCAATATCTGCTCTTTCTATTAAGAGTGTGAAAATCGAAGAGGGAACTAAGAAACCGATAACTATTAGTATACGGATGACTGAATCCGCGGGAATATTTCAAGTCGATCAACTGTTAAGAGATAGGATTAGAAACTCTGGTTTAGAAAATTATATCCACGTCGTTGCAATGATAACTGGAGAGGAAAAATCCAAGATCATCGAAAAATTCGAGATATGAGTAAGATCCATTTTTTTCATTTATACCTAAGAACTGAAACCTAATATAACCTCAAATTAATGGTTGTATCTGAACATATCCTTCTTTTTTAGGTAGAATTTATCAGGCGTAACGCTGACTCAATCGTAACTTTTTCAACATCGGTTGAGAATGGATACACACCGTAAACTCGACGCATCTTTGTTTCATAAGGGTACTCGATTTTAAACGCATTTTCTGTCGGGATGTATCCAACCATTCCATTGGCAATTGACACTATATGAGTGTACTGAAATTTGGACTTTCTTTTAATAGTCAATCCTATTTCATGAAACACCTCTGCGGGGATACAGACGAGAACTAGATCGTTTATTCCTATTACCTGAATTTCCATTGAAATGTATTTTTTCTGTGTTCCTGATTCAAGTTCTTTAAGGGCTAATTCAGCCCATTCAATCCGTGCTTCTGCATTCTTAACAGTTTTATATCGCTGTAAGTTTTTCATAATAGCTACTCTTCCAGATGTTGGCTGTAAAAATTCATCTTTCAAAGAAACTGCACGTTTTAGACCATCTTTACCTTCTTGGAGCGCTTTTTCTAAAAATTCTTTGTCAGGAAGCTTACCAAGCGGGAGTTGCACATTTCGAGTTTTAGCCCATAAATCGACTTTAGATGTTGTCACAATTTTTTCAGCAATCTTTAAAGTCTCACAACCCAAAATTGTTCCATTTCTTTTAACAAACTTAAGATTTTCTGGAGTTCCATGATACAAATAATCAAACGGGTCAGGTGTAATATCCCCTCCGGCTCCTTGAGTAAACGCTACGCACACTTCGCCCTTCACTTTCTCAATGGTCCTCCGTGCAAATCCTGGGTAATCCGCTGATATCAGATTTCCATAACTATGTAGACTCGTTGGATGACAAGAGAAATTCATGAGAAGTGCTCTCATAATCCCCTTCTTATTGACAATTTTAATCACTCCAACTTCTGGGTCAATCGATCGATCCTCTTGATATTTCCATCGCTCTACTCTATTATTGGTTATGTTTTCTATACTTCCTCTTCCAAAACCAATCTCAGCTTGAGTAAGATTTTGAGAAGCCCAGACTGTTCCACCAATCAACTTTTTCTCTAAACAATTCATATAATCTTCGTCTATGTCTCCCCATTTTCGTAAAAAATAGGTTGCCGGCCCAGAATGAGTGTGCGAAGCTGAGAGGAGTATGTGATCTTTACTGACTCCAATCGCATTTCTTATTCCTTCGCGAATCCGGTCAACATAATCAAAATCGAAACCTATAAGATCCGTAGTGATTATGACAATTGACTCATTTCTACTTTCAAGAAGTAAGATTTTAGCGTAAAGCTCGTCTAGTATTCCACGACTTTTCCCGAAGCTGAAACCTGAAATTTCTAAACCCAACGGGGGAGTAATGTTAATACTTGCCACTCCTACTTGCAACTGCTCTTCACTCAACTTTTACACCTTATTATTAATTCAAGTTTCTTAATCATTCAATTTAAGATTTTTTTAGAATTGATGGGTGAAACACGAATCGATTAGCTGAGAACTATTTGTTCTCTTATCGGATTTGAGATATGAGTGTTGAAATGACTTCCATGGATGCAGCGAGAGTGAACTTGATCACGTTCTTAGTGTTTTGTATATTTCCAACTGTTAATGGTTTTAAGATGTTATACAAATAAGTTTGGATAGAATCTTTAATTCTTGTTAACGGTGAACCATTATTGCCATTGAAATTATCGGAAGTAAGATTAATATCAAAATTAATTGTTGCCTTATCCTGTTTTCCAGGTATGATTCTAATGTATTCCACTGTTTTTCTCGTCGTTTTTAAGATATAACTGGTTAGCGGATTATTTCTATATCTAATAGTCAATTGGATGGTTTGTGGACCGAGTATATTGAGAAATCTTGATAAATCTATTACTTGATGCATCCCTAATTTTCTTGTGCGCTCTTCAACTTGAGGGTCTGCCATTGCTTTGACAAAGACTTTAAACTGATTAACCATCTTCTCAGGTGATGCTTGTTGAGTAAAACCTGCGTTCGTTAAGAATACTATCTGTGCAAGTCTATCCATTATAAATTTAGATAGTGAAATCTTTCCCGGATTATTTTTCTGTTCAACTGCAAGCCAGTCAAAGAAGGTTTCAGGTGTCCAAAATTTACCTAAACAATAGGTTCTCAAGTCCTCAATTTGTCTCTTTGTCATATGTTGTAATGTAAATACGGAATTATTTTCATCATATTTTGTCCAATCGCGTTCGAAGATCAACCCCTGACTTTCT
>DAOUZW010000092.1 GCA_030671315.1 Candidatus Bathyarchaeota archaeon | reverse complement strand
AATCATAATGGGAGTGATCACTGTCATCCTACTCATCATAGGATATCAGAAAGGCGGACTGCATATTACAGGATTGAAGTCGGCTTTGGAGATGATTATACAGATTTTTCCTTTGCTGATTTTATCTTTTGTTACGGCAGGAATGGTTCAGGTTCTGGTACCGAGTGAAGTATTATCTCAATGGATTGGTACAGAATCAGGTTTGAAAGGAATATTGATTGGTACAGTTGCTGGCGGTCTTTCCCCAGGCGGACCTTATGTCAGTTTACCTATAGCAGCAGGTCTACTTAGTGCGGGAGCTAGTATTGGAACGATGGTAGCATTTCTAACCTCATGGTCATTATGGGCAGTAAGTAGACTCCCAATGGAGATAGGAATTCTGGGTTGGAAATTCACACTTATTCGTCTAGCCAGCACATTCTTATTCCCACCAATCGCAGGGTTAATCGCTCAAACATTTTTCTCTAACCTAAAATAAGTAACGCCTATACGATGAACTAATTAGATACATTTTGAATGAATATCAGAAAGATCTCTATTGCTTAGAACGTGAAGAATTATGGTTAAAGTCAAAATAATGCCCTGTCTTGACATGAAAAATGGAAGAGTTGTCAAAGGTGTTCATTTCGTTAACATTCGTGATGCTGGCGACCCTGTTGAGAATGCTAAATATTACGAAAAGGAAGGTGCAGATGAACTTGCAATGCTTGATATCGCAGCCACTTTGGAAGGCAGAAAAACAAGACTACAGTGGGTAAAGAATGTACTTCAAGCTATTACTATACCCCTCACAGTTGGGGGAGGAATATCAAAAATAGATGATATGGCAGAACTCTTCGATCTTGGTGTATCCAAGGTATCAATAAACACCTCTGCCGTTAAAAATCCAGAAATAATCAAAGAAGCATCGGATAAATTCGGTAAAGAGAAAATTGTTGTCGCCATAGATGGAAGAAGAAATTCAAAGCTACCCTCAGGTTTTGAAGTTGTTATAAAAGGTGGTACTGAAGGGACTGAAATTGATGCTGTTGAATGGGCGAAAAAATGCGAATTGCTGGGAGCGGGGGAATTGCTGCCCACAAGCATGGATGGTGATGGCACATTAGCTGGATATGATATTCCTTTCACCAGAGCTATTGCAGATTCTGTTAAAATCCCCATTGTTGCCTCTGGTGGTGCAGGAAAATTAGAACATTTGTATGAAGCGGTAGTGGATGGTGGAGCTACAACCCTCTTGGCTGCGTCCATCTTTCATTTCAGAATGTTTTCAATAAAACAGACAAAAGAGTTTCTGAAAAATAAAGGAATAGATGTGATTATCGACAATTAATAACCACACAATAGCACATGCTTTGAATTCAGATCAACATATTTCTCTTCGACAAATTCCTTTTCTACCATTTTACTCTACAAAAATAATTCCTAGAACCCAAATCATGATGACCCCAGAAATAAATAAAATAAATTGGAATATTGATCTCCTGAGATCTTCTTCTTTTTGAATTTCAGGAATCAATTCAGATGCAGCTAAATATGTAAAGCCACCTGCACCTATGGCGATTAATACTCCTACGAAGTTTCCTATGTTCGTTGACAAATAGTAGACGATAAAGATACCTAGAAACGCCATCAATGCAGATAGAAAATTGAAGAACAAAGCTCTCTGACGTGACAATCCTCCATAGACTAGTACGCCAAAATCGCCTATTTCCTGAGGCAGTTCATGAAAAATTACAGCTATCGTTGAGGCAATGCCCATTGTTGTGCTTATTAGAAAACTTCCTGCAATAATCATTCCATCAATAAAATTATGAATCGAGTCTCCAATAAGATTAAGATAAACGAATCTCTTTACAGTAATTTTCTCATGAACATCTTCATCATCATATCCATGAAAATGACCATGAAACCAATATACAAATCGCTCCAGAAAAAAGAATGATAGAAATCCAAACGTAACATAAAAAATCATTACAGAAATTTTTTCCATTCCAAACAATTCTATAGCTTCAGGTAATAGATCTAAGAAAGCTACACCTAAAATCGAACCAGCCGAGAAACTCAGAAGGAAAAAAAGTATTCCATCTAAAGTTGTTTTTCTCAAGGATATAGCGAATATTCCTATCAAGGATAGAAGGCTTACAACTCCAACAGCCATAACAGCATTTAACAATTCAGACAAATCTTTTTTACCTTCCTCAACTCATCGCTTTTATTCATTAAAGAATCTAACGGCCATGAATCAATTACATTCGAGTAAGATCTCTAATGCATGACCATTCCCCATCTAAAATCAACATAAAATATCTAGCAATAGCTTTAGCCATTACAATTACTTTCTTTGTAGTTGAACTGATTGGTAGTTTTCTCACAAACAGCTTGGCATTATTAACAGACGCATGGCACATGTTAAACGATGTCTTAGCACTTACATTTGCACTAATCGCGTCATGGTTTGCCCGAAGACCCGTCAGCATGAAAAAAACATACGGTTATCATCGTGCGGAAATCCTTGCAGCATTTCTCAACGGCATATTCTTGTGGGCCATTGTTGCTTTCATCTTTTACGAGGCCTTCCAGAGAATACAAAATCCAGTTGAAGTAAAAAGTTTTGAAATGCTGCTCATAGCGACTGTAGGATTGATCGCGAATGGCTTATCCGCTTTTACACTTTCTAAAGCAGAAAGTCAGAGTCTAAACATAAAAGGAGCCTTTCTACATGTAGTTGCAGATATTCTAGGTTCTGTAGGTGCAATATTCGCCGGTTTGATTATGCTTTTTACTGGCTGGTACCAAGTCGATTCTTTAATTAGCATTATCATAGGCGTACTTATTTTTTACAGTTCTACCAAATTAATACGAGACTCTCTAAATATTCTTCTTGAAGGCGTACCTTTTCATATTAACTTAGAAGATTTAGAAAAGAGATTATTACAATTTGATGAAATTAAGAGCGTTCATGATCTTCATGTGTGGTGTATCACTACAGACAAAATGTGTTGCATGAGTGGGCATGTAATTGTCAAAGAAGGAATTAAAAGAAAAGAATTATTGACTCGTTTAATTGAGATGCTTAAAGAAGACTTCGGGATAGATCATACAACCATACAATTAGAAGAAGGCGAATATCCTAAATCTCCTAGCGAGCATTAACACTAATACTAGTAAATCATACTATTTTATTTTCTTAGTTACCTTAACATTTCATACATGATTTCAGGCATTTCTTACAGACTACATGTGATTTGGTACATAGACCAATTCTATTAGTTGGTTTATTACATGACATACAAATAAAATCTTCATTGATCCCCGTATTCAAATTACAATAAATACTAATGTTGGCTTTTGAACGTCCATTATATAGTAAAAGATTTTTTCTAACAATTGAATAATTGACTATGCTCAAACCTATTAATTGTATTTGACAGTTAATTTCATTTCTAATTTTTATTCGTTTTAAATCTTTTTTCTGCTTTTTTTCTAATTCCGTTAGATAATTTAGATATTCATATTTTTCTTTTTCAATTTGTTTCGATAGTTTTGTTTTTTGGATTAGATATTTTTCTAGCGCTCCTATTTTTTTATGTTTTTTTATTTTATATTCCATAGTTTTAATTTGATCTTCTAATCCTTTTATTCGTCTTGCTTCCTCATCAATTAATCTTGAATAATATTTATTTATCCTATTTTCTTCACTAAGCACATATTGAGTATTTGATTTATCTATCTGCATCAAATCATTATGCATATCATTTTCCAGGTAGTTACATGCTTTCATATAAGCTGCTTTTAGGAGGTTTTTTGATAATACGTTAGGTGGTCTTTGAATTGGCGATATATTTTCACTTTGGAATTTATCTTCTATCCATTTCAAACGATTGAGTTTGTGAGGTTCAACTGATAAGTGATATATTTTTTTAAAAATTTGTGGATGTTCAAGATAAGTTATGAAATGGAATAGTAATGCTTTTCTTACGGTTGTATAACTGCCTCCATGTTCTACTTTACAATTCAAGAAACTTATCTTATCGAGAATTCCATTGGGTTTTCTATTAGATATTATTCTAAAAGATGTGATTTTTCCTTTTTTTTGTGAAAACCTGTAGAAAGTATCCAGAACTTTGTCAATGTTGACGTAATTTGAATCAGGATCTTGGTTCGGATCTTTGGTAATTTTTACGTATTTACTTCCAAACTCATCAAGCATAGCCTCAGGGATTGTGACGTCCAATATTTCATTATGCTCTTTATATTCGCTATCAATTGCATTTAGAATTCGTTTTAAAGATATTCTTTTAAAAACTCCTGTTTCGTTTATGATTTCACTCATAAACTCAAACCTTACTTAGCGGTGAAAGATCAAAATTCTTGAAAACCCGATCATCGAACTCAATTATGTCTTCGGCGATACTCTTTTTCTTGAAGAAATCATCTCCGAGAATCCCTAGTCTATTTTTTAAATCCTTTAAATTGACAGAATTCATATAATTTTTGAATATACGTTGTTCGTAGTTTATTAGGTCATCACCCAATATTAACTCTAGATCTCCAATAGTCAGTTGAAACATTCTAATTTTTTCATATAGAATTTTTAATATGTAATCTTCGATTGTATCTTTAGTTACAAAATTGTAAATAAATACATCTTTTTCTTGTCCTATTCGATGAATTCTACCTATTCTTTGTTCAACTCTCATTGGATTCCAAGGCATGTCATAATTCATTACTATGTTGCAAAATTGTAGATTTCTACCTTCACTCCCCGCCTCAGTACATATTAACACTTGATGATCTTCTCTGAAACTATTGATTGCCGCTTCTTTTTCCTGATATGACATTTGACCATGAAACATTGAAACAGAAAATCCATGTTCATTTAATTTTCTAGCAATCATTTTTTGAGTTTCTATAAAAGTTGTAAATATCAATATCTTTGATTTCAAGTCTCGAATTATGTCTAGCAGCGCGGAAATTTTTGAGTCTAATTGAATTTCAAGTGTTTTGTTTAAAATGTATGAGAGTTCAAGGATATCAGAAGAAGTGGCACTAGATTTTATTTTATTTTGCAAGGCCTTGATAACTGCAGCCGAACTACTTGTCAGTTGTCTCTGTAAAGTCATTAGAGAAAATATTGTAGTTTGACCACCTTCACCTTCCTCTAAAGCTTCGAAATATTTCTTTCTTACGTATTGCGTTAGATCTCGGTACAATTCCTTCTCTATTTTTGACGGTTTTATTCTTATACTGTTGACAAACCTATCTGTGAATTTTAAATAAGCTTCAACTTCGTTTTTATTTGTTCTAATAATTGCTTGCGCCAGTATTTGCTGTAAAACTTTGCGATCTTTTACGTTTCTTGAATTTTTATCTGATACAAAATTATTATTAAATTCCTTTAAAGATCATAGTAAACTTGGTTTTAGAA
>DAOUZW010000171.1 GCA_030671315.1 Candidatus Bathyarchaeota archaeon | reverse complement strand
CTAGAACCACGTTCAACTATCAGCCTTGCCTCATTCAGCCACATCTCTGAATTTTCCAGACTCGCAACCATGCATCTCTTGTACGATTCTTTCCTATCCAATGTACTCACCTGAGTTGTTCGTTGTACTGATCCTCACTCGATTGAGAAAAGTAAGTTTGTAAAAATTAAAACAATATATTTAAAGTGCTGATATAACGAAAAATCGAGTGAGTATGAACGAAAACAAAAATGGTCATAAAGTTTTAGTTGCCTATGATACTGAGGCCGGATCTACAATAGAGATTGCTGACTTTATAGGGAATGTATTATCCGAAAATGGTGATATTGTAGAAATTAAAAATGTTAGTGAAACGGTTGATTTGACATCTTATGATCGCATAATAATAGGTAGTCCAATTAGATATGATAAGTGGATGTCCAATGCAAGTAAATTTGTTAAGAATAACCAAGCAATATTAAGTAAAATGCCTGTGGCATTCTTTTTTACTTGCGCTGTATTGGCTCAAAAAAATGATAAAACAGCCCGACAAGTCAAAGGATATTCTGATAAAATATATGATATTGCTCCTCTGGTTATACCTGTAAGTATGGGGGAAATAGCGGGTGTTTTAGATTACAGCAAATTATCTTTTGGCCTCACTATGATTTTGAAATTATATTTGTTTATTATTAGAATAAAAGATAGAGATGGAGAGATAGGAAAAGAAGGAGATTATAGAGACTGGGATGCTATTCGTTCATGGGTTGAAAGTATTGATTTTGGATAATTAGGAAACACTGACTAGATTCTCTGAAATCGTTCCTGAACCAATTGCCATGTCAGATAATATTCCACTGTATATATGATTGCAAAGGTTGGCATGATCACTCTTTCGTGACTTGAAACGTGACGCTTGTTTCGATTTGGAGAATCACTTGTGAGGAATTAGAAAACCAAGTACTAATGATGACCTGAGATTCTGATTGGCCGGATGCTTTAAATTAGAAAGTAAATAAGAGAACTACATTACACTTTGTAAGAGGTTTGAATCGGACTGGGAGATGTCCATCATGAGTCAAGAATATGTCATCCAGACATCCGGGTTGACCAAGAATTATGGTGAGGTTCTGGCGCTTGATTCGCTAGATCTTGTGGTTCCAAAGAATTCTATCTTTGCATTTCTTGGACCGAATGGTGCAGGTAAAACAACTACAATCAAGCTATTGTTAGGGTTGACCAGACCTACTAGTGGAACTGGTTCAATCTTTGACCTTGATATTGTGCAAAATAACACTGCAATACGCAAGAGAGTTGGATACCTAGCCCAGCAACCAAGATTCTACAAAGAGCTCAACGTTAGAGAAACACTCAGGTTTGCGGCTAGGTTCTACTATAAGGGACCTAAAGAGATGATTGAGAAACGAGTTGACAAACTCATCAAACTTGTAGGGCTTGAAGATAAGGCAGACCGCCCCATAGAGGGCTTTTCAGGAGGAGAGATGCAACGACTTGGGATTGCACAAGCCCAGATTAACTACCCTGATCTTCTTGTGTTAGACGAACCAGCGGCAGGTCTTGATCCCCAAGGTAGAGAAGAGGTTCTATCTATCATGGAAGCACTTCGAGCAGAAACCACGATCTTCTACAGCACTCATATCTTGGACGATGTGCAGCGAGTGAGTGATATGGCTGCAATTCTAAATAAAGGAAAGCTCATTGCACAAGCACCTATTGAAGAACTTCTTGCTGGTCCTGAGGGTATTGCATATGTAGTTACAATAGAAGGTGATCCAAGCAAGTCTGAGTCACGTATTGAGAAGGAATCTTGGGTTGCTAGTTTAACATCGGAGGTCAAAGACGAAACTACAAAATGGATCGTAACGGTCTCTGATGACTCTATAGCAAGGAAGAAGTTGTTGCGGATGATTCAGGAAGACGCTGACCTAAGCATCACTAGTTTCGGGTTGAAACACTACGAATTAGAAGACGTCTTTATGAGAATGGTGGAGGATGATTCAAATGAGTGAGCAAGAAGAATTCATTCTAGTGGAAGAACAAGGCTGGAGGATGGGACTATCTAATATGGTCCGGAAGGAGTTCACGGCATGGTTCGGTTCTTCTGCATGGTGGAAGCAAGCTCTGATTTGGTCAGTAGTTCTAGGTTTCATCGTTTTAAGTACTGCAGCCACAGCGCCTGAGATAGGCCTAACAATGTTCGTTCTAATGGGTACAATCTTCATGACCATTGCAACCATTATTGCTTCTCAAGATTTCATTCTTGAAGAGAAGAGAACTGGTTCTGCCGCTTGGGTTCTATCCAAACCGTTATCGAGGACTGCATTCATTGTTGCCAAGCTGTTTCCAAATGCAGTCAATCTGACAGTATCATTGGTCTTGATTCCTGGTACAGTTGTCTTTGCGATCTTGTTTGTTTTGACGGGAGGAACTGCACCATTCACATTCTTCCTAGGACTTGTTCCATTGGCTTTGTGGGTGATATTCCTACAGTTCTTCACAATCTGTTTGGGTACATTTTTTGATAAAGAAGGGGAAGTAATGGGACCTCCATTTTTCTTTATGTTGCTACTCTTTCAATTAGGACCTATGCAGTTCATTGGAGAGCTATCACCATTTGGACTATGGATACTTGCACAGATTTACATCGGTGGTTTTGTCCAAATGGGCTTTTCACCTAGTGCGGCCCTACCAATCGGTACAACTATTGTTGCTACACTCGTAGTAATCGCTCTATTGACCATTGTTTCAATATGGAGATTCAATCGTGAAGAGTTCTAAGCCACCACTTTAAGAGTTGACAAGATTCAAGTCAAAGCTCCGGAATAGATTGGGCTCTAGGGATTTATGTGACCTAGTCTAGCATGAGAATCAGCGATCTTTGCCATGTCACACTTGAGATTGAAAGCGGCTCACAATTATTATATGACTATAGAATAGTTAGATAATCTCCTCCCTCA
>DAOUZW010000038.1 GCA_030671315.1 Candidatus Bathyarchaeota archaeon | reverse complement strand
ATAGTTCACTCACAGATTTTAATCCATCCCAACCCATGCTCAAAATGTAAGTGTACGCTCGCAACAAAACTGCAACATTACCATAGAATCCTCTTATCTTACCAATACTATGAGGTCTATCATAATCTAGAGAGTATCTCTTACCATCGTAAACGACTAATGGCACAGGTAAAAATTCTTCAAGCTCTTTAATGACTCCTACCGGTCCAGCGCCCGGTCCCCCACCTCCATGGGGAGTAGCAAAAGTCTTGTGCAGGTTAAGATGAACTATATCAAATCCCATTTCTTTGGGTCTAGTTTTCCCAAGTGTAGGATTAGTATTAGCCCCATCATAATAGAGTAAACCTCCAGCTGAATGTATAAGATCAGAGACTTCGATTATATTGCTCTCGAATATGCCAAGAGTATTAGGATTTGTTAACATTAGACCTGCTGTTTTCTCTCCTACAACACTTTTTACTGCATTAATATCCAGACATCCTGAATCAGCAGTTGGGATTACAACAGTCTTGAAACCGGCCATGGCTGCGCTTGCAGGATTAGTTCCATGAGCTGAATCTGGTATTAGCATCTCATCCCTATTACTCAATTCACCATGTGAATCATGATATGCTCTGATTATCAGGGCTCCTACAAATTCTCCTTGTGCTCCTGCAGCAGGTTGAAGCGAGATTTCATGCATGCCCGTAATTTCAGCAAAATAATTTGAAAGATGATAAAGAATTTCAAGTATACCTTGTGTTAGACTTACATCTTGTAATGGATGTAGGTCACGAATCTTAGATGAATTTAAGATTTTATCACAAATTTTTGGATTGTACTTCATTGTACAGCTCCCAAGTGGATAGATTCCAGAATCTACACCAAAATTTTCTTGGGAGAGTCTTGTATAATGCCTGACTACTTCAACCTCAGATAATTCTGGAAGACTAGGAGGTTGTTTCCGTTTCAATTCTGAGGGAACAAAATCATTTGGATTTCCTATTGCATTATTTTCTATCTGGTCTGCAGAAGGAGGGATATGACCTATTCTGCCTTTGGTAGATTTCTCGAATATCAATTGTTCATTCCATTTTGCTTGTCTATATGACACTTGGTTCACCTCAAAACATCATTTAGTGCATTAACCAAGGAGTCTATATCCTGTCTTGAATTAGTCTCTGTAACACAATATAGAGCAGTATCTCCAAGTTCTGGGAATGATGTGAGTATTTTTCCACCTTGTATGTCTTTTTTCAATAATTCATCATGAATTTCCTTAGAGCTTCTACCTGTTTCATCAAAATTTATTGTGAATTCTTTGAAGTGCTGAGCATCAAAGAGAGGAGTCTTAATTCCTTTTATCTCATTCAATCGTTTCATTGCATAATGTGATTTGGAAATAATCGTCTCACATAGCTTTCTTAATCCTTCAGGACCTAAAAGCGCCAGATATGTTGCCGCTGCTACGGCACATAGAGCCTCATTTGTACAAATGTTAGATGTTGCTCTCTCTCTTCGAATATGTTGCTCTCTTGTTTGATGGACAAGACAATATGCTTCATCTTTTCCATCTAGAGTATTTGTCATTCCTACTATTCTTCCAGGCATCTGCCTGAGAAGTCGACTTCCAGAACAAGCAAATATTCCAAGGCTTGGTCCACCATAATTCATATGATTTCCAAGTGGTTGACCTTCTCCAATGACTATATCAGCACCATAATCTCCTGGAGGTCTTATTATTCCAAGAGAGATTGGATCCACACCAGCAATTAGTAGACTATCTTTTTTATGTGTAAGTTCTGAGATTTCTTTAACATTTTTTTCATAAAACCCGAGATATGATGGATTCTCTATATATACAGCAGCAGTATCTTCCGTTACTTTCTTCTCAAGCGCTTCAATAACAATTTGACCGTTATGCACATTTTGTTCGATTTGAATAATCTTAATTCCAGCTGGCTCTGAGTAAGTTCTCAGCACTTCAACTTTCTCCAGATCCATATAATGTGGTATGAGAAATTCGTCTCTACCAGTAATACGTACTGCCATTCTTGCAGCTTCACCCAGAGCGGTTGGCCAATCATACATTGAGCTATTTGCGTAATCCATCTCAGTAAGTTCACATATCATACTTTGATACTCGAAGAGTGTTTGAAGAATGCCTTGGCTTGTTTCAGCCTGATACGGTGTGTATGAAGTGGCAAACTCTGATCTACCGACTATAGCATCCACGACGGCTGGCACATAATGTGACCAACAGCCTGCTCCTAAGAATGAAGGCATTTCAGATATAGATCGATTTTTAGATAGTAGTTTCTCAACTTGTTGATCTACTTCGTATTCTGATGTTGAACTTGGAATATTGAGTTTATCTTTGAGTCTAGCCTTTTCTGGAATATCTTTGTAAAGCTCTGAAATATCACCGAAACCGATCTCTTTGAGCATTCTATTCTTTATTCTAGATGATGAATTTGGAAGATATGGAAATACTTCAGAGTTCACCATTTCACCTCACTGAGCTTCTACTTTTTTATGAATCTTTAAAAGACTTAGTTTATACTCCATGAATTCAATATGTAATTGTGTCATGTGACACAATACCTCTCTTTGCTTTATTGTCTAGTCTTTCCAACCAAACTCTATTAAAAGTGCATTAATTTTCCAAGAGTCACCATATTTTTTCAAAGAAAAATTATCCTCATAGAAAAATTGAGGCGGATCTGTTGCACCAAACTTCCAAAACCGTACCCGAACTTTATACGTAGCATATGCTTCATCTTCACGGACTCTAATATCTAAAATTTCTCTTGAATGCTCTATACTATCATATCCTTTAAACAAGTTAGAATAGTAGATGACTATGTTCGATTTACCCTCATACATTTTTCCATCAGGAGCAGAAAGAACTGCATCATCCTCGAAAAACGCGAGTATTCTTTCTACTGAACCGTCTCTATATGCAAGATAATAATTTGCTAGAAAATTATCAATCTGTTCTTGTTCGTCATCTAGAGTAATGGTTGGTGATGGAGATCCAAATTGATTCTGAAACACAACAAAATAAGATGCAATAACAATAAGAATCAATATTACAATTATGATTCCAATTTTTAGTAATCGACTATTTTTCTTGGTATTTGATTTGGCGTTCATTTTAATTGCGAAACCATTTTGATCTGATATTATCATAGAATCTATTATGATAAAAATTTGTGAACATTTTCGCAAATTGACTCTTATTCAAATGGCAGATTATCAATAATCTAAAGCTTTAGTCTTTTATTGCCTCAAGTAAGCCAGCAACGCTCCATAGTTTTACTCGAGTATATTGAGGCATATTCGGATCTTGAGATATTTCATCCAAAATGGCAATCGCATTTGATGCTCGTACACCTAGGCTATGCTCTGTCAACTCTAGGGCGTCCATAGCGTTTTTTGCTGCTCTTCTAATGTTTCTTGGTGTTGTGTTGTCCTGAGATACTTCTCCAAGTACACCTTGAGCTTGGTTAACTCTCGATTCATATTCTTCTTTCCTCTTCGCTTTGGACATAACCCTTAACTCACTTTAAATATTTATGAATCATGTGATTAATTATTCCGACCTAAAACTCTTCCTAATAGTCCTTATGAATGGTGAATCGAATTGAGTTCGGAATTAAAAAGAATGTCTGAATTGTTGAAATCAGGAGCAACAATGCTCTCGAAAACCTGTCCAGAATGTGGTTCCCCTTTATTTAAAGTAGGAAAAGACATTATTTGTGCTAAATGTAACAAGCAAGTAGTAATAGTCAAGGCTACTCAGAAAGAAGACAAGATCACAGAAGAGGCAGTACTTAGCAATGTAGAGCAGACTGTACTTTCTAAAATCAAAGAAGTAAACGATGCAATAAATTCTGAAAACGATAAAGAAAAACTAATTCTTAATTCTCAGACTCTTTCAATTTGGCTTGATATATTAGATAAAATAAGGAAGCTTAGAAGAGACTAAATTCCATTATCTTTAGTATTTATTGAAAAATAATTATCTTCAGTAAGTTTCCATAGGAGACCAATAAAATGAGGATAGTCGAACAGGTACTAGAACTTGTAATGAAAAAGGTACCTGGAATTAACACCTTGACTATAAAGAAAGCCTGTATAGGACTAGGATATACTGGAGTCACTTTAGAATCTGGTCACGCTGGTTTATGTCATACACTATCTCACGAAATGCCTCCTTACTGCTGTCAGGTCAATAAACGTGCAGGCAAAATAAGTGGTAGTAAAGCGATAGATATAGTCAATATGGCTAAGTCATGGGATGTAAATGAAAGTATACTTGGTTTTGCCACACTAAACGCATTATCTCAAAAATTTTTTGATGAAGTAAAGCCACCTTTCAATATTAAGTCCTCCAATTTCATTAATGAATTGAGAGTCAAATCTAGTGATACGGTTGTTATGGTCGGGAGCCTACACCCATTCATTAAACCAATAAGAAAAAAAGCTAAGGAATTATGCATTATTGAGCGAAGTCCACTTCTTCGCGATGAAGGGACCTTCCCAGATACAGCAGCTGAGGATTTGTTACCTCAAGCTGATGTTGTTGTGGCAACTGGCTCAAGTTTAGCAAATGGGACAATAGATAGAATTCTTGAATTATCGAATAATGCAAGTGAATTTGCTCTTGTTGGGCCGTCTGTAAATGTAATACCTAATCCATTATTCGATAAGGGAGTTACCGCTATAGGGGGTGTAAAAATACTCGATGGAGATAAAATGATTCAGATTATAGCCGAAGGAGGTGGGACTCCTCAGCTCAAGTCTATCACAGAGTTTATTACGATAAGACCGACAACCTAAACTTTCCACTCAGATTAGAACCATTAAGTGTTGACTATGATTTTTAGGAGATTCATAATTGAAGGGTCTAGAAATATAGCATATATGATAGGCGATGAGAAATCAGGAAAAGCTGTTGTTGTTGATCCTTCAGGTGCAGTAACTGATATAATTAATATGCTTCAGAAGGAAAATTTGAAACTAATATACATAATCAACACTCACGCCCATCAAGATCACACTGCTGGAAACAATGAGCTTGCATCCCAGACAGGAGCTAAGATAATGATGCATGAAGCGGCAAATATTGGAGGGAATATTAAACTAAAAGACGGTGAAATCGTAAAAATCGATGGTATTAATATAAGAGTCATCCACACACCAGGACATACTCCTGATGGTATATGTCTACTTTTAGATAACAAGATTCTAACAGGCGATACATTATTTGTGGGAGAGTGTGGAAGAACAGATCTACCTGGTGGAGATCCAGGTATACTCTATGATAGCTTATTCGGTAAGATAATCAAATTAGATGATAATTTAGAAGTTTATCCTGGTCATGATTATGGTGAGAAACCAGATTCAACTTTGGAATATGAAAAGAAACATAATTATGTTCTTAAACCAAGGTCAAAAGAAGAGTTCATTCGGTTTATGCGAGAATAAACTTAACCTTTGTCAAGTCCAGCTATTCCCAATACACTTTCTATATTTCCTAAAGAGGAATCTCTGCACCCCATCCTAACGGCTATTCCTTGTTTCTTGAAACCATAATTAGCTAAGATATTTTCTATCATCAAATTATTTAGTGGAGTGGATAAATCAATTATTTTCGAATTAAGACTATTGATTCCTGCCCTAAGTAATTGTTCAGCGTATCTATTCTGATGTTTAATGAGGCAAATCCAAGGTCCTAATTCAAATTCATCTTCAGAACCATTCGCCATAATATATCCAACAAGTTTTTTCTTATAGTAAGCAGCAAAACAATTTTTTGGAAATTTTCGATGAAGTTTACATAAAAGTCGTGATCTGTCCGCTCCAAATATTTTTTTGTCCAGAAGTAACACTTCATGTAAAGCATCATCTGATAATTGCTTAACTTCAGAAAAAGTAATTTTTTTTCCTTTACCAACCATAACTTGAACGTTAATTTCAGTTTTGAATCCTAACCTGCGATAAAATGGTACTCTATTAGGGAAACAATAGAGTTTGGGAACCTTGACATCCTTCCTTTGCATATATTCTAAAGCTTCTTTGACGAGTTTAGTTCCTGTCCCACGTCGTCTAGTTGATTTCTCAACAAGTAGATTTCCTATCCATCCAACATTACCATAGGTTATTGTCGTTACAATTCCAAGTCTTTGTTCCCCATCAAGAGCTATGAAACAGCCTTCAGGTTCAAAATCGATGATACGTTTTAGATCCTTCTTTGAATATCTTATATTCTCTAATGCTGCAAGTCCAATTATGAAATTGAAATCTAATGGTTTTATAGGTCTGATAATCAATTTTGTTTTCTTCTTTGAATTATGAATTACAGTTAAAGACTATTATTTTTTTGAACTTTAATCAGAATACAAAATATACTTGGAACTACCAGCATTCTTATTTGGTTTTTCTTCTATCATGAAGAGATGTGAGTATAGTGTTTGTTGGTAATTTACTGCTTTCAATTGCAAGCCTTCTTCTTATAATTGATATTTACATGCTTTCTAAATCCAACTTATATGCAAAATCTTCAGATAGAAAGTCTAAAGCATTTATTTTATCAATACTCGGTATTCTATCTGCATTTCTTCTTTATGTTAGCTCATTTCTTCGTGATGATTTCTCTTTAAAAGATGTTTACGCTTTTAGTTCAACCAGCTTACCTGTGCTTTACAAGTTATATGCTAGTTGGGCGAGTGTTGGAGGGTCACTAATACTTTGGTCAACTATTCTAGCTTTGATATATCTAGTGTATAGACAATCACAAAGTAAAGGTTCAGAATCTAGTCTATCCCGTGTTTATACGCATCTTGATGTTTTCTTAATACTATTATTATCCACTACAATTCTTGCGGATCCATTTGCTCAATTGAATTTTATTGCATTAGATGGACTTGGTCTTAATCCACTTCTACAATCTCCATGGATGGCAGTCCATCCTCCAATTATTTTTCTTGGTTATGTACTTCCTTTTTTTCCACTTGCAATGATGTTTGCATATCTAAGTAAATCTAAAGATAATTACGAAAAAATGATCCTTTTTTTCACTCGTTTGAGTTGGTTGCTTTTCACACTTGGAATCGCCCTTGGAGGAGCTTGGGCGTATGAAGTCTTAGGCTGGGGTGGTTATTGGTCATGGGATCCTGTTGAAACAGCATCACTACTTCCATGGCTCATGCTGACAGCATTTTTCCATACCGCATCATTATCTAATGGAAACAAGACTCTAATTAGAGAATTTTCTATTCTGGGCGCTTCACTTTTAGTAATATTTGCAACTCTTGTCACAAGAAGCGGTATATTAGAATCTGTACATGCCTTCGGTGCTTCAGCTGCTACAGCTCTACCCTTCATACTTTTGTTTGCATATTTGTTTGGATATTTCATATATCTAAAAGGGAAAGTGAAAAAACCAATCTTTAACCTTTCAAGTTCAGGCGGAAAAATATCTCTGTCATTAACTCTTGCTTACGTGTCGTTACTTTACATAACAGTTGTTTGCATCATTGGTATTCTTCTACCAGTTTTGTCATCTATTCAAGTTGGAGGGGTTTACAGTTTAGGGAAGGAATTTTATAATACCTGGCTTTTTCCACCAACAATTCTTTTTATTATTTCATTAATTTTCTGTAATTCACCAAAAAGATTCGGATTCAAAGCCTGCATTGCATCAGTTATTGTGGCAGTCTTGATTGGAATATTAGCTGCTACTTTGAATGCACCTACACCTAACCAAGTAACAAATTTTGCTTTACCAATTCTCTTCCTAGCTCTAATATTTACACCATACAATCTTTTTGAAAAAATGTTGCAGAAGAAAAGAACGAATATATTGTCACATTTGGGTAGGAGCATGATACACACTTCACTTATTCTAATACTAATCGGCGTATTCTTGAGTTCCTCAATGGAAGTTAGCGAAGAAATTCCAGTTAATATTAATGAAGTAACACCTGTTTTAGGAATTGAATTAAAAGTAACAGATCTAAAATTCAGCGGACCCACAGGCACAATTTACACTCAAGAGGAAATATTACCGTCACATTCTTCACTTATTATTGATGTAGAAGCATCTTCTGATGGTAGAACTTATGATGGTCAATTATGGACTAGTCTTTATACTCTATACGGACTAGCATCCAGACCTTTAATATTCAGATCAATCCAAGAGGATATCTACATAACTGTCGGATTTACAGAATCTCTTTATCAAAACTTAATTTTGAAATTAACAGAAAGTGGAGATCCTAACCTCGATCAATTAATGATCCAAGTAAAAGTTATACCATTTGTAAATTTAATCTGGATTGGAGTAAGTTTACTTTCTCTTGGAATAATAATATCAATGATATCTGACTTCAAAATTTCTAGGAAACCCTAAAATTAATTAGTTAACGAAGATTCTACGGTTTAAGAGCTGTAAGTAAGTTTGGTCTCAAAAGTTTATTTTTCTCATATG
>DAOUZW010000121.1 GCA_030671315.1 Candidatus Bathyarchaeota archaeon | reverse complement strand
CAATAGTCTTTTTTGATCTCCTAAATTATGTACTACTAACACCTTGAGGTTACCTTTCTCCTGATCTATTTCGTAAGTCAATTGTTCTCCTTTCCCGATTTTTCCTTCTCTTAGCTGTTCTTGATCTTTAACTTTCATAGGTTCGAGGACTTTGGATATTAAGAAAGCTCTCATTGGAGGAGAGCTTACATCGAATTTCATGTTTTCAACAGGAATTACTGTCAGATTATTTCCTTCAAGAAGTATTTCACCTATTTTTTTGCCTTCAACAATTAGCGGCGTAACCTCCTTGGAAAACACTTTTTCTTCGACTTTCGTAGGATGAGTAATTGACTTGATCTGTGACTTTGGAATTTCCATTTTCTTGAAGCTTTTCTCTGCTAGAATCTCGTCGATTATTGCTAAACAAGAGTTAAGCTTTTTCGTTTCTTCACCGAGCTCTGACACTCGCTGTTCTAGATACGCTTTCGTTTCAGCAAGTTTTCTTGTAGTATTATCTTTGCTCAAGAAATTGTCGGTCTCCAATATGATCTAACTATTAGATGAAATAAATAATGATATAGAATTCATAAAATTGTTCATATAATATAGGACTATGGTTTTTACGTAAATTAATATTGAAGAGATGCTTATAATACAATTAATTGGGTGTCGAATAAAGGGTTGAAAAAAACTGAATAAAGATAGTCCACTCATGCGGGCGATAGAAAAGTTAGCCAAGCTGAGACTAAGTGAGTTTGCTCTAAGTAGGTTTGAAAGAATAGCCGCGAAAATGGGAGTGGACGAGAATAGAGTCCTTGAACTCTATATAGAAGCGAAAAACAATTCTGGAAGGGAACGGTTTAAAAATATTAAACATTCAGACAGGATTTTGCTGCTTCCTCAATGTCTTAGATCCAGGGACTGTACTGCAAAACTTGGAGAGCTAGGTTACGAGTGTAACAATTGTGGAAAATGTCAAATTGGACCATTTATAGATGAAGCTAGAGCTTTAGGGTATGAAAGAATTTTGATAATATCTGGAGGAAGCATAGTTCCAAAGATTTTTACTAAATTTAAACCTAAAGCCTCCCTTGGTGTAGGGTGTTTTAAAGAACTTGTGATGGGAAGCTTTGTATGCCAAAAATTTGGCATTGCAGGTCAAGGATTTCCTTTACTTAAAGACGGTTGTCTTGAAACAGATCTAGATTGGAAATTATTAAAGAGCAGGATCTAATCGACAATTGGTATTTAGAAAATAACCGTTTGATCATATGACGCTTTTCTTTTTCAATTGTTCTATCTTACTGTTTTCATAGCCCAGCTCATCAAGGATTGAATCTGTATGTTGACCTAACGATGGTGGAGGAATCCTAATTTTTGGTTTTATTTCACTGAATTTCACTGGTAAAGCAAGTTGCTTTACATTCCCGGATCCTGGGCAATCCAAATCGAAGATCAGTTCACGATGCTTTACGTGGGGATCAGTAAACACTTCATCTAAAGTTTTCACAGGAGTCAAACAAGAGTCTAAGTCGTATAAGATATCAAACCATTCATCCCTGCTTTTAGTTTTGAAGATGCTCGATAGTCTGTTTATCACTTCTTTTGCTCTTTGATCTTTAGCCATTCGATCCTCTAGTAGGTCTTTCGCACCAATCTTTTCACAAAGAATTTTCCAGAACTTATCTTCAGCAGCTCCAACTGCAACATATTTTCCATCTTTTGTCTGATAAACTGAATAGAAAGGTTCTCCACCTGCAGGCCAAGTTGCTCTTTCCGGAGATTTGCCGTTGGCGATAAATCTAGCTGCCTGGATCGTCAACCATGAGACTACTCCATCAAACATTGATATATCAACGAATTGACCTATGCCAGTCTTTTGTCTTGATATTAGTGCTAGCAGTATTCCCATTACTGCGAACATACTCCCGGCAATATCTGCAATGGGTATTCCCGGAACAATCGGCGGTCCATTTTTTTCACCAGTTAAACTCAAGATACCTGATAAAGCTAGATAGTTTATGTCATGTCCAACAAGATTCTTGTAGGGTCCATCTTGACCAAATCCTGTTATAGGACAATAGATTAGTTCCGGATGATCTTTCTTCAAAGTATCATAATCTATGCCGAGACGTTTGCACACTCCTGGTCTAAAACTCTCAACTAAAATATCATAACTATTCACAAGTCTTGTGAAGATCTCTTTACCCTCCTCGGACTTCAGGTTAAGTGTCATGCTCTTCTTGTTTCTATTCAAAGTGAGAAACATGGAACTTTGACCTCCAATCAATGGAGGTGTATAACGAAGATAATCTCCTCTTCCAGGTTGCTCTATCTTAAGAACATCAGCTCCCATGTCTGCTAAAAGCATGGTACAATATGCGCCGGGATTAAGTCGTGTCAGATCAAGTATTCTAACTCCATCAAGAGGGTTATTCAAAATCCATCACTCGCTTTTCTGAAAATTCTCTTGTTAAGATCGAGGGAATCTACTGTAGTATTTATGAAGAGCATTCAAAGCACGAATATTTCTAAAAAGAGAAGGATATGTTGGTATTCCAAGATTCTCTAAGTTCTCTCGATAATCATCAATGACCTCTTGTGAAGCAAGAATTGAAACTACCATTGGTTTATCAGGAAATCTGCTTTTTAAGTTGGAAAAAATTTTCTTTATATCTACATCCCATATTTTACTCTCCTTCGTAAGTCCGACTATGACTAAAGATATCATGTCGACATTAGGGTCTTCAAAAAAGGATTCAAGAGAAAAAACTAAAGATGCTTCAGCATTCCCCATACCTTGGCGTACTAACTCAGCATCAAGAGGATTTCTAACAATACCGAATCCGGGTGCTTTACCAGTGAGCTTCTCCATAGTTTCCTTTGTAAGATTCGCAATCTGCAATCCATAATGCTCGATTGCGTCGGCGCTCATAACACAACCAGCCCCCGTATATGCTATCACGCCAACTCGATCTCCTTTTGTTGGAGGAAGAAATGCAAATGCTTTGATCAGATCTAGCAATTCTTCTATATCCCATACTCTGATTACTCCAGATGTTTTGCATAACGCTTCAAAGATCTCATCTCTAACCATTAGTGAGCCTGTATGAGTAAGGGCGGCATCTCCACCAGATTTTGACCTAGCTGATTTGAGAATAAGAATCGGTTTCTTTTTGGAAACTTTTTTAGTTATTTCGAGAAATCTTCTTCCATTATTAATTCCTTCTGCATAAATTGCTATTACTTGGGTTTGTTGATCTGCTAGAAAATATTCTAGAATGTCTGAGTCGTCGAGATCCGATTTGTTTCCTAATCCTGCGACCTTGCTGAGGCCATATTTCTGAGTAGATAGTATGTGTTCAAGTAGAACTGAGGCAAACATTCCTGTTTGTGAAATTATCGATACTTTACCTTTTCGAGGTTTTGTGATTTTTACAAATACCGATGTGTAACCATTAAAAACATTAAGAATGCCTGTTGTGTTCGGTCCAGCGATTCTAATTCCTGCGGAACCAGCTATCTTCAGGATATCTTTCTCAAGTTGAATTCCTTCTTTTCCAGCTTCTTTGAATCCTGATGTACATATTACTGCGGCTTTGACATTTTTTTCAGCAGATTCTTTTAGTATTTGTGGTACGAACTGAGCTGGTACTATAATTGTTACGTTATCAATATTTTCTGGGATTGATGCGACATCAGGATAACATTTGAATCCTAAAACTGAATCTCTTTTTCTATTGACAGGGTAAATTTTACCTCGAAATTCCATGTCGATAAGGTTTCTCATTATGTGGTATCCAAATTTCTCTGGATCTTCGGACGCTCCAACAATAGCAACGCTCTCTGGTTCGAAGAGACATTTAATTGAATCTTTTCCCAAGATATTCTTTGCCTCACTACTTTCCATATCTTTGAATTTCGACTTACATTTTTATGTTCTAATAAATCTTGACTAATTAGAGGGATACTTACTTAAACGATCAATTAGAAAATTTTAGAAAAATGAGTGCCTTGATAATCTTATCTACGTTTTATCACAGGAACTGCTGCTCTAAGTTCTTTAGTATATGGATGTCTAGGGTAATGTATTACTTCTAAAGCAGGTCCCAACTCAACAATCTTACCAAGACGCATTACCGCTATTCTGTCACAAATGTATTTGGCTACAGCTAGATCATGAGTTATGAACAAATATGTTAGCTCGTATTTATTCCTGAGATCTAACATTAAGTGTAACAATTCTGTTCTCACAGAAACGTCCAGCATAGATACGGGCTCATCGGCCACAATAAAATCAGGTTTTAACACTAGAGTTCTTGCTAGAGCAACTCTTTGTCTTTGTCCTCCACTCAACTCATGTGGATATCTATCAATGAAATCTTCAGCAGGAATTATAGTAAAATCCTATAAGGCCATGAATACTATGTAAAGTCTTTCTTTTCTATTTGATACAATATTGTGAACTTGAAGCGGTTCAGCAACAATATCATAGACTTTCATCCTG
>DAOUZW010000175.1 GCA_030671315.1 Candidatus Bathyarchaeota archaeon | reverse complement strand
CTCTTGATCAAATGTCTGGTCAGAATAATGTGCTCTCTCAGAAGGAGACTTTTCTAAAAATCTTTGCTTTTCTGGCGGGATTCCAAGTTCAGAAATGAATTGTTGAGATAAGGCCATAAAGTATCCCATCCATTCCATTAGAATTAGTTTCTTTTCTAGTGCATTTTTCACAGTAGTTAGTACTGGTTTTCTTGATGTAAATGGAACTAGAGTTATTTCTGTTTCTTCGATTTCTGATAGTCTTAGGCATGAAGGGTCAGTTGGATCAAAAAAAAACTCAAATTCCATTATGGTAAATTCTCTAAGTCTGACAGGTCCTTGTCGTGGAGAGATTTCATTTCTTAATGCATGGCCGATCTGACCTATTCCTATGGGAAATTTATCTCTCATCACTTCATGTAATCTTTTAAAATTTACAAATATTCCCTGAGCTGCCTCAGGTCTTCCGTATCCGATATTATCTGTGAAGGGTCCTATGGTTGTTTTAAACATAGTTTGAACATATTTGGATTTTGAAAGTTGTCCGCCACATTCTTGGCAGTATACATCTTTCTTCTTTATTTGATTATCAAGTTCTATGAGATTCATAGATTCTGTGTTGGATGCCCCGGTTTCAGTTAACAGGTGGTCGACACGGTATTTTCTTTTACATTTGATACATTCTACCATTGGATCTTTGAAGTGTTCGATATGTCCAGATGCTTGAAATACTTTTTCAGGAGTGATAACCGGAGTTTCTATTTCGAGAAAATCATGCTCTTTGAGAAAGAGTTTTCGCCATTTGTCTTCTATCTTTCTTTTTACTGCGACGCCTGGAGGACCAAAGTCTAGAAGTCCTCCTACCCCGCCATATATCTCATAGGAGGGCCAGAAAAAACCTCTTCTTCGAGCAAGCTCAATGACTTTATCATATTTGTCAGTGCTTTTCATAGACTATCAACTAATTCGACATATTCACGAAGATCAGAGAGTTTTAAAAGATTTAAGGTAATTTAAATGGCATTCTGTTTTCTCATTATTTTGGAAATTTCATCTAGCCAATTTGGTAATTCGGCTACGCTGTTTATGATTAAGTCTGGATTGTGTGATTTTACTTCATCATTAAATATTCCAGTGTCTACCGCGACAGAAAGTGCATTTGCTTTTTTTGCTGCTTCTATGTCAGTGGGCATGTCTCCAACAAGAACGCATTGTTCAGTTGATAGTTTGAGGATATTTGCTGCTAATCTAACTTGTTCTGCTGACGGTTTGAAACTTTTTGCCTCGTCTCTAGTGACTATTGCATGGAAACAATCCAGTATATCTAAATTACGAAGTTTTTCAATTGCATCTTTGCGGCTCCTGGATGTTACTAGGCCTAGCATGATGGTTTGTTTTTGCTTTAATTTTTTAATGGCTTCGGTAGCGCCTTTAACAGGTGGAGATGATCTAGCTATCTGTTTAAGTTTTGAATATGATGCAAGCACCAGAATTGTTCTTCTCCACCAGGGGAGTTTCATTATACGGCCAATTCGCCAGAGAAATTTAAGCTCTGCGAATCTAGAAGTTCGACCGCCAATTATGATTCTAAGATCTTTTCCTATTCTGCTACGTTGTTTACCGTCTATTTTGACACCTAATTTTGATGACATTGATATGAACGCCTCTTCCATGGGGACCATTGAATTTACAATTGTGCCATCTAGATCAAGTAATATTCCAATTTTATCGTGGGGTTCTGCGCTGTGCATTTCTTTCATCATACCAAGTTTATGATGGGTTCTTCTTGAAATATATGGGCATGATAATGATGTAAATGCATATGTAATGTTTGCTACTTTTTAGAAGTCTAAAATTTCTAAAGTCTAAAATTTGTGAGGTGTCTATCGATCTATTTATGTGTCATATTTAATACAATAAAATTCGCGTTCTAAATTTTTTCTTAATAACAGGACAAGTTAAAATGCTATCGATTAAACTGTAATGATTTTATTTATTCCTAATCTATAATTTATTTGTTAATTCATCTAACCAAATGTTGTATTTCACAGAACTTTTTGGATATTTATCACAATGTGATGATACGGATTTTATTTTAACAATTAATTTTAAAAATTTATTGAAAAGAGATCTTCTCTTTGATAAACTATATAGCAGTTTTATTTTATCTAGATTAGATAATTCTTTAATAAAATTACCCGATTTGTAATATTTTTTTATTCCTAAGGATTTGAAAAAATGTTCTGCTTCTACTCGATTAAGTGTTTGAATAAAATCTTTCATGATTTTATTGGTAGTGTAGCGCTTACCACATTTTAACATGTAGTCATAATTGAATTTCCAAAGATCATCACGTGAGAATTTATTCTTTTCTAGACAAAACATTGCTGTTTCTGTAGCAATCTTTGCGGATAACATGGCTGGACCAATTCCATAACCGTTCAATGGATTAGTATGAAATGCAGAATCGCCTATCGAAATTAATCCATCCGAGACTGCATTCAATAATGGATGCCGTAGTGGAACAAGGCCAATTTCTGATTTGAGACATTTAGATTTCTTTAGATGAACATTTATTTTTACAAATGAATTAAATCTATTCTTTAGAAAATTGACATCTACGTTTCGACTTGATGGAATAAGGATTCCTGTATTCACTAAATTGTCTCTTTTAGGTATTATCCAACAATATCCTCCATGAGATATATCCCAATTATAATGAATTGCACAAAAATTACCGAAGCTTTTATCCAATTGACGATATTCTCGATATCCTATTCCTGTATCGATAGCATTGATACTTTCAGATATGTGCAAGATTGAGGGGAGGCTAGTTCTTACTGATGCCACAATTCCTGTAGTATCAAATGTTATTGGAGCCTTGAAAACTGCTTTATCTTCTTTTTGTTTAGTAGTGAT
>DAOUZW010000116.1 GCA_030671315.1 Candidatus Bathyarchaeota archaeon | reverse complement strand
CGAATAAAGATGGAAACAGTAGACGATCACATAAGTGAAATATCAATCTCAGGAGACTTCTTCACCGACCCACACATTGGCGCAATAGAAAAGCTTGAGCGATCAATAATTGGAGCATCACTAAATAAAGAGGATTTACAGGAGAGAATTCTTGCAGGATTTAATAATCTTGGACTAACAGTTACAGGAATGACTATTGATGATTTGGTTGCCGCCATCTTAACAGCAAAAGATGCTAAATAGATACACCCTTTATCCTACCCTACCATATACAGCATCTAGTACCAAGTACCTACTCCACATGGTACCTAGTACCTACCCTACCTACCTAATCTTGCTACTGAACCACTATACTATTGATCTTCTTCCTAACTATTGATCTAGCGCGCACCTCAATTGTAATCATTCTTAAATTAGAAAACCAGCTCTTAGTAGATATCCAAATATTTCTCTATTTCCCATGCTGTTACTTGAGTTTTAAATTCGTTCCATTCTTTCGTTTTTATCGCGATATACCTTTCAAAAAGATGACTGCCCAATACTTTTCTAATGATATCTGTGTCTTTTGAGTAATTTAATGCCTCTCGCAATGATGTGGGTAAGACTTCGATTTGTTTCTGGGCTAAACTTTCATCGTCGAACTGGTATACATTTTCTTCTACTGGTTCAGGAGGTTTCAAATTTTGTTTTATCCCTTCAAGAGCTGTTCTTAACATTACAGCGAATGTTAGATATGGATTACATGTTGGATCAGGGCATCTTAATTCTACTCTCGCTGATTCCGGTTTTCGCTCAAACCATCGAGGAACTCTAATGAGTGCTGATCTATTCATGCTTGCCCAAGTAACATATACTGGTGCTTCAAATCCAGATACTAATCTCTTGTAAGAATTCACTGTTGGACAGAGAATGGCGCACATAGCTTTGATAAATTTCATTTGTCCCGCGATGAAACTGTAGGCTACTTTTGATAATTTATACCGATCGTTGTTATCGTAAAAGGCATTCTTCTTTTTCTTGATATCAAATAGGCTTTGATGAACGTGCATTCCTGATCCTGCAGCCGTCATAATTGGTTTTGGCATAAAAGTTGCATGCAGACCCTGCATCTGCGCAATTTTTTTTACAGTGTATTTTAACGTTAGAAGTTTGTCGGCAATTTCTAAGGCGGGTCCATAATTGAAATCAATTTCATATTGTCCTCGACCAACCTCATGATGTGATGTCTCTACACTAATCTCAAAACTCTCAAGTGCAGTTACTATCTTTTTTATTAATCCATAACCTTCATAAGATGATAAATCAAAGTATCCACCGTAGTCTATGGGATGCCTTCTTTCAACTTCTTCCTTATTGAAAATGTAGAATTCAGGTTCGGGTCCCACATTATATTGAAATCCTAACTCAATAGCTTCTTCAATTGCTTTCTTGAGAACAAACCTTGGATCACCTTCAAACGGAGTTCCATCTGGCCTGAAAATATCACATATCATCCTAGCTGTTCTGCCATTTTCTCCAAGCCAAGGAACCACAGAATATGTTGATAGATCTGGCTTCAAAAAAAGGTCGCTTTCTTGGATTCTAGCAAATCCTTCTATTGAAGATCCATCAAACCAGACTCCATTAGACAAGGCCTCTTTTAGCCCTTTTACAGGAATTACTACTTCTTTAATAACACCAAGTAGGTCCGTAAACTGTAAACTTACAAATCGAATTTCATCTTTTTTGGCTTTTTGAATAACATCTCGATTGTCCATAACATTAACCTTGAATTTTTTTATTTAAGTAACTTTCTCAACTCAAACAACTTATGGCATAAATATTCGATGTAATCGATGTGTGCTCATTTTCATAATTTAAAGATCGTTTTCGTATTTTCTCCCAGAATAAGATCAACTTGGTCTCTGCTTAATCCTGAGACTTTTACCTTTTGTATTTCAAATGATGGATGCCCGAATGGGGAATCAGAACCGAAAATTACCCTATTTACACCTATTCTCTCGGTAGCTTCTTTTATCTTGCTATGCATAGGCATCCCTGAGGTTTCCAAGATTATGTTTTCATGAGCTGAAGCTACGTCAATTGCTCCATTGATATAGACGATATGGCCATGACCCATATGAGCCATAATTATTGTCACATCAGGATATACATCAGCAAGATTAGCAAAATGCCAGGGCAATGACCAAGGCGGATGTCCGCAATGGAATAGAACGGGTACGCGGTGCTTCTTTGCGATATCCATTATTGGATACACTATCTCTTGATCAACCAGATATGAATCTATTAGCGGATGCATCTTTATGCCTTTGAATCCCCACTCTGTGATTGCTAAATCAATTTCCTCTATTGCTTTCTGACCCTTATGTGGATTAATCCAAACTAAACCTGCAAATCTATCAGGAAATTTTCTAAGGCCTTCTAAAGTTAGTTTATTTGGTAAACTGAAGGTTAGTGATGTGCTGATTTTCCATTCATCCATTACAGATATGAGACTCTCTGCGCTAGATTCGACATTAAAAAGAGGAAATTTACCAATATGGGTGTGTGAATCTATGATCATATATTCATTCTCTCCTACCGATGGGGATAATATAATCTCTATTTATGAGTCTTCGAAGGGTTTTCAGCAGAGGGATAGTCACCAAGATATATAATGCATCCATTGGGAAGAAAGTTATTAAATCTAAGTACGCTACAGGACCATAAAGATAGTAATCGTAGAAAAAGTATCCAAAATTTTTCACTGTAATGGCTACTACCATTGCAACAATCTCTGAGATTTGTCGTTTACCTTTAAAGACGGCTCGTAAAGTTCCAAGGATCCATCCCATCGAACCTCGTATTATTAGAGTAGCCGGGGCATAAACCACATATGCGCTACCATGTACTGGATTCCAAATATCAAATAGAGTTGGTCCTATTGCTGAGGCAAAAAGTGCCACGATTGGACCGAATAGTATTCCTGTAATAAAGGTCATAATGTCACCAAAATGCCATATTCCCAATGGTCGTGGCATTGGAATGGCTATAGAAGTTGCAACGTAGATCAGTGCAGCCATAACTGATATGAAAGCTGCTTCTTTTGATGTTATTTTAAACATGTCCATTCAAAACACATCGAGTTAGTGACTCTTGAATCCGTATCTCCTAAATATTCATGTTTTTTAACAGAGGGTTTTAAAGCTTCGAGTTAAATAGGAGCCATTGATGGGGCTATGGTAACTAAAGAGGATCTGATTATACTTAAGAAAATTACCCTAAGAAACGCCAATGTTGTCATGGCTTTCAGCGGATGGCCTGACGCTAAAAGGGTAGCCACTTATGCTGCTGAATATTTACGGGACAGCTTGAAAGCCGAAAAGATAGGGGAGATAGATCCTAAACCTTACTACGATTTCACAATCGAGAGACCCCAAGTCACAATTAAGGATGGATTAATGAGAGAGTATTCGCCACCGATAAATGAGTTCTTCTTTAGGAGAGACAAAAAGAGCTCTCATGATTTATTGATCTTCATCGGTACAGAACCACACACAAACTGGGTAAGATATGTTAACTCAATATTCAAGGTAATGAGTTCAGGAAAAGTTAATCGCATATGTCTTTTCGGAGGGCTAATTGATCGTATCCCGCATACTGTTGAACCATTAATTTCTGGAGTGGCCAACACTACAAAACTTGTCGAAGAGATGAAGAGTAGCAATATTAAACCTGCGGATTATACCGGTCCTAGTAGTATTCATAGTTTAATTCTCAATGAGTGTGAGAAGAAAAGCATTCCAACAATGAGTATTTGGGGTCATACTCCAGAATATGTAGGTGATGTTGATCCTCGAACTGCTCATCAACTCTTGCTCAAGGTCAAAGATTTGATAGGATTGAATGTTGATTTAGATGAACTCGGAATCGAGAGCAATCTTTTCAGGAAACAACTTGACTCATTAATGAAAAAAGATCAAACATTTTCAGAATTAATACAGAGTCTCGAGATCGAGTATAAGAACGCGAGAAGAACTCCGGACTATCTTACATAAAATGTGATTTGAGCGCACGCTCATAAAGTGATAATGGATAATGAATAAACTTATAAAAATTTCAATTCTGATTATGATTTTCGTCATCTTAATAATTTCCAGTTGGACATTATATCAAGGAGCGAAAACAGAACTTATCCCTCGTAAGGTACTCTTTGGAAATCCAGATCGTATAACGGTTAGACTTAGTCCTGATGGTACAAAAATTAGTTTTCTCGCACCGGTTGATAATGTTCTAAATGTATGGGTAGGCCCTATTGAAGATCTAACATCTGCAAGACCAGTAACTACAGATGCAGATAGAGGGATCTACCGCTACTTCTGGTCATATACAAATGAACATATCATATATATCCAAGATAAGGCTGGCGAAGAAAATTGGCGAATATACAGTGTAAATGTAGGGACTAATATAACAAAAGATCTTACTCCTCTTGAAGGAGTTAACGCACAAGTTCAAGGAGTCAGTCCTAAATTCCCATATGAAATCCTAGTTGCACTTAATGATCGTGTTCCAGAATTGCATGACATCTATCGTGTCAATATTGAAACTGGATACAGAAAACTCATAGAGGAAAATGAGGGTTTTGCAGGATACATGGTAGATGATGATTATGATATTCGATTTGCATACATGATGAC
>DAOUZW010000113.1 GCA_030671315.1 Candidatus Bathyarchaeota archaeon | reverse complement strand
GTAGCAGTCTGAAACGCGTAATGCACCTTTTGGAAATCTTTCCTGAATTCTATTACATCATTCTTAACTTTGTTCTGATCTTCCTTCTTTAGTACTAGACGTTCTATGAACTCAGCTATTTGCTTCATCTCATCAATCTTCATACCAAGCCTTGTACATTCTTGAACTCCAAGTCTAATTCCCCCTGTTGTATCGTAGTGTCTTCCAAATTTGATGTCATACGGTAGAAGATTGCGATTCAATATTATATTGGAGTTTTCAAGGAGCCGTTCTATATCACTTCCGAAAGCTATCTCTGATACATCAACTATCAGTACGTGTGATTTTGTGAATCCATTCTTCTTTCCTAGCACATTGAATCCTTTATCATTCAACATCTGACCAAGTGCTTGTGAATTGGTCACAACCTGTTTGGTGTATTCTTTTCCAAATTCTAACATTTCAGCAAGAGCTATCGCTTTTCCAGCAACATGATGTAAATGATGGTTGCTAACTGTAGCAGGGCATACAGTTTTTTTCAATGAATCTTGATGGATTGCTTTTGATAGTATTGCACCACCTTGAGGTCCAAACAGAGTTTTGTGGGTGCTCAATGTCATCACATCAACTCCTTCCTTTAGTGGGTCTTGAAATTGTCCTCCACCCACTAGACCCGCTACATGAGCTGCATCATAACACACTGTTGCACCATGTTCATGGAAGAATTCAGTTAGTTCTTTCACTGGATGAGGAAATGGTAATACACTGCCACCAAACATTACTAGTTTAGGTAAAGTTTTGTTTTCTTTTTTCATCTCAAGGATCTTAGCTTTTGTTTCTTCTACCTTAATGTTCATTGTCTCATAGTCAAAAGGAAAATATTCTATTTCTAGATTCTTTACAGATCCAGCTGTTCCAAAGAATTTGCTTTTACCGAAGCTTATGTGTCCACCAGATGCTATTGACAGTGACATCATTATGTCGTAAGGTTTTGTGAATGCAGTGTAAACAGCTATGTTAGCATTAACACCAGAAATAGGTCTAACATCTGCGTATTCTGCCCCAAATAATTCTCTCATCATCTCCATGCAAAGGAGTTCGACTTCATCTATGTATTTACATCCAGCATAGACACGTTCTTTTGGAAATCCCTCAGCGTATCTATTTCCAAAATCTGAAGCTACTGCTTCACGAACAGCTGGTGAGGGTATGTTCTCTGATGCAATCAAAGGAATTGATTGTTGAAACCATTTATGGTGGTCCTCAAGCAAACTGAAGACTTTATTATAATATTCTATAGGCTTCATTCTTTTTTCACTACTTTTTTTTCATTTTCATACTTTAGAGTATTCATGAAAAGGCAACGGTTAGGAGAAACCATCACTGAGTCCTTATTAATTTGACTATTTAGGTCATGAGATATTATAATAGGTGTCTCTCTTAGCAGAATTGCAGGTACTCTTTCGTCTATTTCACCCATAACTAAATGGGCTGCACCAGCTAAGTCATCGACTTGACAATGCCTTGTTATTTGTAATGGCTTGCCGTAAAGATCTTTAAAGCCTCTGAAGTCACGCACAGGACTAAATCCTGAGAAACCGAATGCAACACCTACCGTTCCTAAACGAAGTGGAGTGACTCTACTATCGACAATAACAACTCCTATGAATTTTCCCTTAATGTCATGGATTCTTTGTCTGATGGTTTGAGCTGATTCATATGGATTAGCCGGTGAAAGAACTGCATAGCCTAAAGGAACATTTTTTCGGTCGACACCGGCATTAGCTATCATTACACCATTTTTTAGTGTACAGATAGCTTGATCAGTCCCCCCATAGATCTCATCAGCTTCTTGGATGATCAATTCCACATACTCAGGATCCAGATTATACTTTTTAGATAATTTCAGAGCTAGATTTGATGGCTTAACTTCTTCTAGCTTAACAATTCTTCCTTGAGATAGTGCAACGATCTTGCTCGTAATTGCAAGTATATCGTTGTCTTCGATATTAATCTGTGAAGTGTCCAAACTGTGAATTATCTCATTTATTATGTCCTGATGGGGTTTGATGAGACTAGTATGTATCTTGAAAAGTTGCATTATGATATCTCTCACATTGATAAGAAACTCTTTCTAATAGACACATGCAACTATATGTAAAATGTATATATTGATTCTGAACTTTTATTGAGATTAATGGTGTGTTATCTTGAAGATTGGAATAAATGCTGCTACTTTTTTAAAAGAGAAGCCAGAGAAGCGAATTGAACTTGGTAAGGAGGCAGGTTTTGATGGAATTGAGATCCTAGCTTATCCCGAAGAGCTTACTCAAGAAAAGCGGGCTAGCATGAAGAATCTATTAGAAAAGATTGGTTTAGAGACCATGATGATAGGTTGTGGACCACCCATGGCATTGAGTGGTGGTAAACTTTGTTTAGAGAGCCCTGATGAATCTATAAGAAAGAGTACTGTAGATTATGTGAAGGCTTGTGCTGATTGGGCGAACGACTTTGGAACAGACAAAGTCTATGTCGTAACGCCAACAAGTAAAAATGATGTTAATGATCATTCAAAATCTTTGGAAATATTATATAATTCGTTAAATGAAGCTTGTGAATATGCAAAGTCTTCTGGAGTAAAAATTTGTTTAGAAAACTCTCCTGGAAAAATTGTATCAGAAGCAAGTCAACTCAATCAAGTTATAAGAGATTTTAATATCGAAAATCTCGGGGCATTGATAGATGTAGGACATCTTAATATGACAAATGAAGACCCAACAACAGCTATTATGAACACTGAGAAGTTGTATCATGTTCATTTTGATAATAATGATGGTAAAAATGATCTCCATACACCCTTAGACGTTGGCACCATGCCATTAGACAATCTTGAAAAAGCTATCAAAGCTTTGAAACTTAAGAAATATGATGGATATTATTCACTTGAGTTACTTAATCTACAAAATCCGATAAAAACATTAAAAGATAATATTCAGATCTTGAAAGAGATTTATAATCGTGTCTGAAATTTAAAAAAATTCTCTGAGGGAAATATAAAATGACTATTCCTTCAGAGTATGTCTAGTTTTTTACCTGCTCTCTCAAATGCGCCTAATGCTAAGTCTAATTGTTCTCTTGTATGATGAGCATTTACTATAGTTCTTACTCTGGCTGTGTCTTTTGGTACGACTGGGTAGCTAAAGGCTTGAACGTAAATATTCTCTTCTTCATAGAGATACTTGCTTAGTTCACGAGCCTTATCTGCTGGACCGACTATGACAGGAGTTATTGGAGTTTGACTGACACCAGTATTGAATCCTAGGTCGTCAAGGCCCTTCTTGAAGTATCTCGTGTTATCCCATAGGTTTTGCACTCGTTCAGGCTCTCTTTCAATTATTTCAAGAGCCTTCATAGTTGCGCCACATGTTGCAGGATCAAGGAATCCAGTTGAGAAAACAAATGGTCTAGATGCACGGCGTAGATAGTATACTAGATTTTCACTTCCTGCGATATAGCCACCAACTGTAGCTATTGCTTTTGATAAAGTACCCATTTGAACATCTACTTTTCCATAGGCGTTGAAGTGTTCAACAGTGCCTTTGCCAGTTTTTCCTAGAACTCCTGAAGCGTGAGCCTCATCTATGAAAATGAAAGCGTCATATTTTTCTGCAAGCTCGACCATCTCTGACAGCTTGCAAATATCGCCATCCATGCTGAAGACTGCATCAGATATTATCATGGTCTTACCTTTTGCTCGTTCCTTCTGACTGGATTTTAGTTTCTCCTCTAGATCTTTCATGTCAAGATGCTTGTAGACCATGCGATCGACTTTTCGAGACATTCTACAGCCATCAATTATACTAGCATGATTGAGTTCTTCACTCACGATAGTGTCACCTTCAGCCATTAGTGGCCATATGGATCCTAAGTTTGCGATGTAACCAGTGGGGAAACAAAGTGAGGCTCCTGATGATTTGAATTTAGCAAAATTACTTTCTAGATCATTTTGGATATCATAGGTCATGATCATGCGTCCGGTGCCCATACCTGCACCATATTTGTCAATAGCATCTTTGGCAGCCTGCATCATTTCTGGATTGTTTGCAAGTCCTAAGTAATTATTTGCACATAAGACTAAAACTTCCTTTCCATCAAGAGATGATTTTGTGGAATTAGGACCTGATAGAACTCTGATATGAGGAGCGAAACCTGCTTGTTTCAGTTCTGTAACTTTTTGATCTAAGAAATTATCTAGTCTCTCATTGGGCATTGTTAACAACCATTGCAAGAAAGAATTAACAGCTGTATAAAATCTTTACAGTTAGTTTTCTGTTATTCTAATAGTCGAGATATGTTATCAGAAAGAATCATTCTCTTATCTTCATCAGTTATCTTTGCTAGATTTATCTTGGAAATCTCGAATTCTATTCCTCCACCAAGAGGATAATCAGATCCAAAAAGCAATCTATCAGATCCTATGGTATTAACAGCTTGGGCAATTCTTCTTGGATGCTGAGCATATGAAGTTTCAAGAAAAATATTCTCATTCCTCTTTGTTACATTCATACATTCAGGATCAATCATATGCGCGATAATGAATTGACCCTCTGGAAAATTCTCTGCCAAATTTCCGACATAAGTAGCACTACCAAGTAATCCCCATCCTGTATGAACCATTATTGGGATCTTCAGACTAATAGCCTTCTCAATTAAACGTAAAACAGTCTTGTTTGTTAGATA
>DAOUZW010000101.1 GCA_030671315.1 Candidatus Bathyarchaeota archaeon | reverse complement strand
CTAAGAACCAGTGCCTTAGGTAAAATGTTGCAAAGGTCTTCGACGTAGTTCCAAGGAAAAATTACCCATATCCATTTTATCTGTTCACCAAAGTAATCAGGGATGAACTTAGCCCCTTCAATGTGTCTGAGAGTTACTGTCTTAATTTCGGCCGGATTAAGTGATTTAAGATGTTCGACAGACTTTTTCATACTCTCACCTGTGTCTGTAATATCGTCAGCGATCAAGATTTTCTTGTTAGAAAGATCTATTGATAATGGATGTCTAACTTTTGCTTCGCCATCGGGACTAGCTGTGATACCCCAATGTTCAACTTTTAGACTAAAAAGATCTTTTACTCCAAGGAAATCACATAGAACTCGTGAAAAAATCCAGCCTCCTCGTGCCAGACCGATTATAACATCAGGTTTATAGCCTGATTTTCTAATTTTTTTTGCCGCTATTCTTGATAACTGATAGAATTTATCCCAATCCATAACTTCGCATTTGAATTCTGACAATTCCATCTCACTGGAATTTTCTTTTTAATTTACGCAGATTGTCTCAAAGTTAGTTAAATTATAATAAGTATTCCTATATTGATGAGTGAAATAGTTTGATCATTTTATTTGTACCTTGAACTTTTATAGATCGTGACTGAAAATATGATCCTATGAAGCCCACTGCAGAAATAGCGATAATTGGAGGGTCAGGACTTTACGATCAAGATCTATTAGAAGATGTTCGTGATCTTAAAGTTCGAACTCCATACGGAAGAACGAGCGATGTTTTAAAAATTGGAAAATACTTGGAAAGAAAAATTGTATTTCTTCCAAGACACGGACGTGGTCACCAATTACCCGCACACAATGTAAATTATAGGGCAAATATCTGGGCATTAAAAGAGCTTGGAGTTAAACGGATATTATCATCGAATGCTTGTGGTTCACTTTCAGAGAAACATAAACCAGGGGATATTCTAGTATTAGATCAATTTATTGATAGAACCAAGTTACGTCCTAGTACGTTTTATGAAGGAGGCCAAGTGTGTCATATTTCTGCGGCGGATCCATTCTGCCCTGAACTCAACACTCTTTTGGTGAATGAAGGTCAATCAAAAAACATAGCAATTAAACCTGGAGGGACTTATGTGTGTATTGAAGGTCCAAGATTCTCAACGAGAGCAGAAAGTCGCATGTTCCGCCAATGGGGTGCTGATGTAGTTGGTATGACTGTGTATCCTGAATGTGTGCTTGCTCGAGAGATGGAGATTTGTTATGGGTCTTTGGCACTTGTTACAGATTATGACGTGTGGGCAGATAAACCCGTTAGTGTTGATGAGATATTGACCGTTATGAAATCTAACGTAGAAAAAACAAAGAGACTTTTTGCTTCAACCATACCAAAAATATCCCAAACAGCTACATGTAATTGTTGGAATGCTCTGAAGGATGCGGTTCTCTAAAATGCTACATGTGCGGCCGTTATTTCAAATGTGAACCACATTTAGCACAAAACTTTGCATGTGCCGGTAAAGATGAGCCACACGTGCTGCATGCAATAGTTGCAGCAGTAGCTTGAGTTGGCAAAGGTGGAGTTGGTGATTCCGATTCGGATTTAGCCAGAAGTATTACGTCCTCTATGGAGCTCACATCAGTCAACGAAATTTCTATGTTACCTCCTTCTTTTGTTTCGATCAGTAAGAACACTTCTCTATTTGTAGGGTTAATTGCCAAATCTTTAACACTACCAATGATCGCTCCTTTGGAGTTAACAACTTGCATACCTGTCAATTTTTGAGTTGGAATGGATTTGCTATGTTTTTCACTCAATTGAAATCTACCCTATTACACTTTCTTGCATTAGTCTATTAACTTTTGCCAGAATAATGTCGGTGAAAGGCTTAATTGGGAATGTTTTATGTCTGATATTGTAATCAAGCAAAGAATAAGGGCAATAAGTTTTCTTCAAATCATTTTTTTTGAATTATTCTATTTTTAGAATTGTTTCATCGATATGGTATCTAACAAAATCTATATGATTTAATCCATGAAAACAAGCATTATATGCGTCCAAGATAGATTGGTGACATCCACAATCAGGCTGGGGATTTTGCTTCATGGTTGATGACGTAGGCATAATGGGGTATGGTGTTTGTATACCACTCGAGAGAGTAGCAACAGAAACTATAGTAAGAAAACGTGAAGGTAGAAGAAAAGATATTGAAGAACTTCTATCCAAAATCAGGAATGGATTATTACTTCAATACAAATCTATAGCAAACTCCTCAGAAGATACCACTACACTGGCAACAGAAGCTGTTCAGAATGCTATAACGATGTCAGGCATAGATCCTATGAAAATAGGATCCGTTGCATTAGGAACCGAATCCAAGCCATATGCTGTGGGTCTTGCAGCAAGACATGTTGCATCTTTTGTCGGTGTTGGAGAAAATGTCTTCGTTGCAGACCTGGAGGGAGCATGTAATGCTGGAATGCAAGCAGTAAACTATGTCATGAGTCAAATAAAAGCTGGTATTGTAGATTATGGTATTGCTATCGGATCGGACTTATCTCAAGCACCTGTAAAAGATGCTTTAGAATATAGCGCTGGAGCTGGTGCTGCCGCATTTGTTCTAGGTAAAAAAAATCTTGTTGCGTCAATACGAGATATGGCACCTTATTCTACTCTCTCTCTTGATTTCTGGAGGAGAGACGAGATGCTGGTACCCAAACATCACGGAAGAACAACTGTGGAAGTCTATACGAATGCAGTAATTGGCGCGATGGAAGAGCTATTGAGACGTCATCCTAATATGAAAATATCTGATTTTGAGCATATCACTTTCCATCAACCTTCTGGTTATATGCCATTAAAAGTCTGTAAAGCTTTAGTCCAGCCCAAAATTGAAGTTGGATGTGATCCAAATGTCCGAGATAGACTGAAAATATCTAAAGAAGATATTGAAACAAAAGTAAAACCTTGGCTAACAGTTCTGCAAACAGGAAACACCTATGCAGCATCTACCCCCATAGCAATAGCAACAATTCTTGACAAGGCAAAAGCTGGAGATGACATTCTAGCTGTCTCTTATGGATCAGGAGCATATACGATTGCAACGTGGCTAAAAGTTGGAAAAGAAATTAATAAAAAACGGAAAACTGTTCTGGGTGTTCAAGATTATATTCGACGCAGGAAAGAGATAGATTTCAAAACATATGCCGGTTATCTAAAAGAGAGAACACGAAGAGAAAAAATCCGATTAGAATATCCTAGAATTGTTGGATATATCGAACCCATAGGCAAAAAATCAATCGATGTAATTATCTGTTCTTCATGTAATAGAGTCTATTATCCGGTACGTAGTAGATGTCTTAATTTTGAATGCACAGGTAATCTTGATAAAATTACATTACCCATCAAAGCAAGACTGAAAAAACTATGTCCTCGCCAACAGAAGATTTTCAATAGTAAAACATTAAAAAAAGGGAAAGTGTTTATAGTTGATGCTGATGTTGACAAGCTGAAACCCAAAATAGAGCTTGAATGTGTGACAAGACGTTTAGATTATGAAGGGAGTGATGGATTGATAATTTACGGACCGTGCTATCGACCATCATTCATAAAGAAATAATCCTTTTCGTATATGAATATGAAATCCCGATTCTGATACAGAATAGAGTCCACGTCATATGACTGAATTTCTTAAGCTCTAAACCATTTAAAGACGAGATAATCATTTTCTTTCGATTTACCTCTAGGTATAGAAATTATGAATTGTTTTCTTACAGTGGTCGCAAGTCGACCGGCCAAGACGATATCGAAAGTTCCCATCTTATCTTTTCTTTTCATTACAGATATTATGAATGGGGCATGATCTATTCCAGGGCCATGCTGATAGACAGCAAAGTCGGCTCCAAATTTTATTCCTGGCGTGACAACATATCCTTTTTCTCTTAGATCTTTATAGACACAGTATCCATTCTCAAATTCTTTATAGGTGGTGCAAGCAATTTTGAGAAGGGACTTTCTGTTGACTATTTTTCCTGAAGCTGCATTTCTGATTTTTAACATCTTCTTCTCAAAGAGATAAATACCTTCCATTAAGTCAAGCATGAGAGGTGATTCAAATTTTTGACCAGGTTTAGGTTTGGGTATTCCTACGGGTTTTCCAAAGAATCCTGATCCATAAATTTTGATTCCATCTTCTATGTTCCAGACAACAAGTCTGGATCCCATGAGTTCTGCTTCAATCATTTGTGAGCCACCATTATTAGGTTGAAACTGCAAGTACTCGTATTTGATCTAGTACACTGATAATAATATCTGCTGTCTTCTCAAGTCTTTCAATTATGTCTTTGAGTAGAAGAGTAGAGCTATTCAATTTTGTTGTGAGAATATCGATTTCAAGTTCTCTTTGAACACTATCGATTTTTCTCTCAATGTCTTCAACAACAGAGGCCATCTCGAGGGCTTTTGTTGGATTAAATGTGAGTGACATTAGTGTTTCTCTCATCTTTGTTGATTCTTCAAGGATTAAACTTGAAAGCAGAGATATGCCTTTCATATATTTCATATCTATTTGGATTTTCTTTTCTTTACTACTTATGAGTCTGAATGCAACGCTTTCAATATTGTCAGTTATTTCGGAAAGTCTAAAAGTTAATCTGAGAAAATCTTCACGATTCATTAAAAATGGTCCCAAAGATGCTATTTGATCAAGAATATTCAGTTTTGATTTTGCTGACTCATCAATCATGTTAAGCATTTCTTTGTAAATGTCTTTCATTTCAGTGGTCTTCTTATCAGTAATGGAATCAATCATAAGAGCAAGTTTTCTTATAATTTCCACTTGATTTCTTGAATTATCTTGACAGAGACCGAGAATTCTTCTTTTTGCAGTGTCTTCGTTTTCCAAAATACTTTCAACTCCATCGTGATGTATTATTTGACAATTATTTGGAGTACCATTTATGATTTAAAACCAATTGTTTTTGTGATATTTTAAGAGTTAGTGTTTTGTCGTGTAGTTCTTTTTTTGAAAATGTGCTAGCTAGTAGCTATTAATTTGTTTAAAGCTTCATCTATGGATGAAGGATCAGCAGGTAAAGTTTCATATGAAAACACTATCAATCCAAATCTATCTTTAAGTTCTTTTG
>DAOUZW010000025.1 GCA_030671315.1 Candidatus Bathyarchaeota archaeon | reverse complement strand
CTTTAAAGGACTCTTCATAATCGCTGATATTGCTATTGAGATCCGAAGCAGTTGTCCACCTCCTTCAAGCATGTCCCCTTTGATCTCAACCATGAATGACTCACCACCGAATTTTTAGATGAGTTTACTGATAAAGTCTTTCTAGCACTGGAACATCATGATACATGATTTCTTTGATAACGATATCAGTAAAAAAATTTGAGAAAATATGGTTTGGTGCTGCAATTCGAGTTGGAGGCGAGATTATCAAGATAAGCTTTTCAAAAAGTAGAAAAGATGTCTTGAACGAAATAATAAAAAGTGTGCCTCAAAATTGGCAAATAAGAAACAACCATTCTGAAGCGCAGACTGCATTAGCGTCAATAAATAAACTATTTCATGGAGAAAAAAATAATAATCAACTAAAGATAGATTTTACTCAAGCAACAAAATTTCAAAGAACAATATATTCTCTTTTAAGAGAAATCCCAAAAGGTAAAGTCTCTACATACTCTATAATCGCAAAGGCAGTCGGACATCAGGGAGCTTATAGAGCGGTTGGAAATGTCATGGCTTCAAACCCTTTCCCTCTTTTGATTCCTTGCCACAGAATTATCAATTCGAATTTAAGAATTGGCAATTACTCTATTCCTGGTTTAAATGAGATAGAATCAAGTAAACTCAAACTTCAAGTCCTTCAAAATGAGGGAGTAAAATTTAAGGAAAATAAAATTGTTTATGAGCATATCTATTTTCCTAAAAACAAACGAAAAAATAAGTGACTCAACAGTTCATATATCACTCTGATAACGATATTACCATATAGAAGGAATCGCTTTGACTGTCGTTGGACTTTATGTTGGACGTTTTCAACCATTTCATCTAGGACACCTTGAAGTTGTCAAATTTATTCTTAGGAAAGTTGACGAGCTCATAATAGTTGTAGGAAGTGCCCAATATAGCCATACAAAGAGTAACCCATTTACAGTTGGAGAACGTATCAAGATGATACGTGAATCCCTAAAAGAAGCTAAGATAAATCTAGATGGAGTCCAGATAACCCCAATTACAGATGTAAACGTTCACGGAATTTGGGTGCATCATATCTCATTATATACCGGAAAAATTGATACAGTATTCTCCAATGATCCTCTGACATCCCAACTTTTCAATGAGGCAGGCTTCAGAGTGGATTCAATACCATTTTTTAAACGTGAAGTCTACTCAGCAACTGAGATAAGGAATAGAATACTGACTGATCATAATTGGAGAGAACTTGTACCCAAGAGTGTCAGCAATATTATCGATTCTATTAAAGGAGTTGAAAGAATGATGACACTACTTCATACGGACAATCCAACAATTTGAACCAGCAGTTTATCCCCATTTTTTAAATCAATATGCTCTGCAGCGTTTCCTTGATTAATGGATAATTCCAAATAACCGTGTCCACCTATCGTCGCCAATAGTTGACCGGAAGCAACATCCGAGTATGTTTTACAAAAATCTATTTCTTTTGTAATTGCTTTAACTTTTATTTTCATTTTACAACCAAAGTCTATCTTGTATCTTTGAAGAATTCTTTGACTAATATTGGTAACAACATTACCAAAATAATCTATATGCAAAGCTATTGCATCAATCTGGTTTGATCGGATTTTCGGTTTAATAATCATAGGCTTAACATAGTCTGAAATTTGTGATGCAATATCTGAGGGAGCATTACCACTAGCAATATCCCCAACCGCAACAGCGAAAATATCTCTTCCATGAAATGTGGAAGAAATTTTATTTGTAGTATAACGAGATTCATCGAGTTCGTATACATTAACTATTCCCTCTTTCTCAGCTGCTAAAACTAATAGTCCGTTATCCGGTCCGACGAATTTGCTCCTCTCTGTTTCTAGTAAAAGTGACCTCCTTGAACCTCCTACTCCTGGATCGACTACTGCAAGGTAGATTGTCCCCGATGGAAAATATGGAGTTACCGAAGCCAGTACAAACATACCCTGGTCGACATTATGTCTTTCAATTCCATGACTAATATCAACAATTGTTGTGGAAGGAGATCTTGATAATATGACAGCCTTCATTTGGGCAACATAAGAATCACGAAGACCGAAATCTGACAATATTCCTACTAACCCGATAGGAACTTCCCCCTTAAACACATTCTATACCACCTCATTTATGAGAAGCATACAAGTAACCATTTCTAAACCGTGATGTTTTTGAAAGTTTTAGCATTAACGGATATACATAGAAGCCTAAATGCAGCTAAGGGAGTGACCAACAAAATTGCGGAAGAACACCCAGATGCAATTTTGATCGCCGGCGACATCTCCCACGGTAATCTCAATGAAGCCGTCAATCTTTTACAGGTATTGAATAGCTCTCAAAAGGATGTGTTTTTCGTCCCAGGAAATATGGACTCCCCAGAACTAATGAACTGGAATGAAAGAAGTATCAAGAATCTCCATGGAAGATGTGAGAGCCTTGACAATTATTCTCTAATCGGCGTGGGTGGTTCCATTTATACTCCATTCAATACTCATTTGGAATTTGCGGAAACTGAGATTGCAGAGACACTTAGCCAAGCTTTTTTAAAATGTGCGGAGAAAAAAAACATGATCTTGATCTCACATTGCCCTCCAAAAGACACAAAACTCGATAGAACAGCCACTGGAATCCATGCTGGAAGTACTTCTGTTCGACAGTTTATTGAGTCAAAAAAGCCAGTGTTAGTTGTAACTGGACACATTCATGAGGCGAGAGGAATTGACAAAATAGGTGAAACAATTATCGTTAATCCAGGTCCAGCTCACATGGGTAGATATGGCATAATTGAATTTGGCGAAAAGATTCATGTAAAGTTACAATGAATCAATCTAGCGCACCGTTACTCTGAGATCAATGATGGATGGACCCAATATGTCTCTAAAATTCTAGGTAAATCGTTTGGTTTGAATGTTTTCCAATTTACTTTCTCAGCAATGGTCCGGTTCATTTTCATCTTAATAACCATACCAATAGCATTCTCGTTTGGATTTTTTTGCGGAATGACAGCCACTATTTCGACCTCATCAATATCTTTTTGTTTTTTAAAAACTACTTCGAACATCTCAGATGCTTTTTTATGAATTTCATGTCTCGTCTTTCGCCGATTAACCTTCATAACCGCATCGAACTCAATTCTTAAGCTGTATCTTCCAGTCTCATGACCGTCTTTATCGTAAAGTGGATCTAATGGATGGATTCTGACCATATCACTATTTTCAGTCGTAATAAGCACCACCTATCTGAGTCTTGTTTCGAATCTTTCGAATAGTTTAATTTAATTCTGATTTCTTTTGAGAAAGCTATGTTCTTTCTTCTAATATCAATCACATATTATATCTATCAATATACTTCATGAAGGTTGTAAGAGGGCTATAATTAATTATTAACTATTGCATTTGCGGTAATATATACTGAAAGACTCAAATCAGAGTAGCATTTGGTCATGAAAACGAGTATCCAACATGATAGCGAAGGGACAAACCCTCTGATACGATATGAACGAATAGATACAAGACTTTATCAAGAAAACATAGCTGCTAAAGCTCGACTTAGAAATACACTTGTTGTTCTTCCGACAGCTCTCGGAAAGACTGTTATAACGGCACTCGTTGCCGCACATTTTCTATTCAATCAAAAACAGACCCGTATTCTAATGATGGCCCCTACTAGACCTTTGGTACTTCAACATCATAAATCCTTCCTTGAAATCCTAAAGATACCTGACGATGAGGCTATTGTTCTTACAGGCAAGATAGCAAATAGAAATCGAGAAGCAATCTGGAGAGGTAAAAACCGTCTCTTCTTCGCAACACCTCAAGTTGTGAAAAATGATCTTATCCAAGAACATATAGACTTGAGACAGTTCAGCCTACTTGTCTTTGATGAATGCCACAGGGCTACAAAAGATTATGCATACACTTATGTTGCGAAAAAATATATGGAGAGAGCCCCATGGCCGATAATATTAGGAACCACTGCAAGCCCTGGAGCTGAAAGAAAACGTGTCGAAGAGACATGTAGAGCTCTCTTCATAGAGCAAATAGAATATAGATCTGAAGAAGATGTTGATGTCGTACCATACATAAATCCAGTACAGACAGAATGGAAATTCGTTGAATTACCTGAAGAATATTTGAAAATAAAGCATGATCTTAGAGAACTTATAAACGAGAGACTCAGCTGGCTTCGTAGACTGGGTTACTTGCAAAAAAATATAGACTACACAACAAGACGAGATTTATTAGAGGTAGGAGAATCTCTGAGAAGTAAGATTTCTCGTAGCTCTGAAACAAATAAAGGTCCAATATTTAGTGCGATAGTAGCACAATCAGCCGCTTTAACACTGTTCCATGCTCTCGAGCTTCTCGAAACACAAGGGATCAATATTCTAGCACATTTTATGGATAAGATAGAATCAACAAACAACTCAAAGAAAAGTTATCGAACAATTGTCAAGCACCACAAATTTCAGACCCTGAAAAAAAACATAGATGAGTCGAAAAATATCCATCACCCCAAAATAAACTTACTATTAAATGAGATTAAGCAGCAATTTATCCGCAAACCAGCTTCTCGAATCATAGTTTTTACACAATACAGAGACACTGCAAAAGATCTAGTTCGAATATTAAATGAAAGTCTTGAAGTGAGAGCTGAGAGATTTGTTGGACAAGCTACCAAGGATAAAGACATTGGATTAAGTCAGGATGAGCAAACAGAGATTCTTAGAGATTTTGATTCTGGAGAAATTAATATCCTTGTTGCAACTTGCGTTGCTGAAGAAGGTTTAGACATCCCTAGCGTAGAGCTTGTAATTTTCTATGAACCTGTCCCAAGCGAGATTCGTCATATCCAAAGAAAAGGACGGACAGGAAGAAAAGCAGCAGGTAGAGCGATCATCTTAGCAGCAAAAGACACTTTCGATATTGCATATGTTTATGCAAGCAAGAAGAGAGTCGAAAAAATGCGTAAAATCACACGCCTTCTCAATAAAGATCTAAAACCTTTGATCCGATTAGGGCCAAAGCCTGAAGAGATGCCACTTACTAACGATGAATTGAAAGCATTCGAAATGAAAGCTGAGGAATGTGATCACGGTAATACAATCGAATCAATACCAAAGAATGAAGGTAAAAGATTCCTAGCCGAGGTTGATAAGGCATCAAGAACAATATTATCTGAGACTATGAAAATTGGACATAAAGGAGTCAATATCGAAAGCATAACAAATTGTCTTACTTTAGATGGTATATCACCAAATGCTGTCATGGCCGCGATAGACAAGCTTGAGGATTCAGGCTATATAATGAGACTCGGTTGGGACCGTGTCGTATCAATAAAGGTTGCCTCGAAACAAGATCATTCTAAGAGTAGAAATGAAAAAGATCTTTTTAAGATAATAGTTGAGACAGTCTACCCTGGAAGAGTCATCGCATGGATAAATGACCGTTGGAGAGCCAGAATCCTACCAGAGGACTTTGAAGGACCACCAAATCTCCTGAAGAAAGATTCAACATTTATGGCAAGTGGCATTCTATACCGAGATAACGGCATCCTCTGCTTTAGAGTTACAGAGATACTAGGATTAACTTGACTAATTGACTGAAACTATAGGATTAATAAGCTGGCAAGATCGCCTTAATGTGATATCTTTGGGTGTACGAGATGCCATTGAAAAAAGGTGATTTTGCACTAATAGATTTCACAACTAAGATAAAGGAAAGTAGTGAGATCATAGAAACAACCTTAGAAAAGGTAGCAAAAGAAGCGAAAATACATCAAAGTGAAAACATTTACGAGCCCATGTTCATCGTTGTGGGCGAAAAAGAAGTTCCAGAAGGACTAGATGAAGCTCTACTGAATCTTGAACCAGATAAGGAGATAACAGTTGAGGTTACTCCCGAAAAAGGGTATGGTCAACGAGACTCATCTAAAATGCGACTAATACCTATGAAGCGTTTTAGAAATGAACAGATCAACCCAGTTCCAGGTGCCCGAGTACAAATAGATGGAAAATCTGCACTTGTAAGATCTGTGGGTGCTGGAAGAGTTCAAGTTGATTTTAACCATCCGTTGGCAGGCAAGATACTGATCTACGACGTGAAACTTCAAAGGATTATTGAAACAAGTGATGAAAAGATCAAAGCAATTCTGCATAGAAGATTACCGATGATTACGGCTGATAAATTTAAAATCAATTTGACTCAGAACGAGTGTACAATGGAGCTCCCAGAGGATGCTTTATTCATTGAAGGACTACAACCCGCAAAAAGAGCAATATCAAACGATATACAGAAATTCTTGTCTGAAATAAGCACAATATCCTTCCTAGAGATATTTCGGAAACCTAGTCCTGCATCTGAAGAGAAACCAAAAGAAGCTGAACCCCCAAAGGACATGGCAAAGACCCCTTAACTTTATCCACCTTGCATCTATCACCTTTAGTTAGACCTGAAGGAAAACATCTATTCCAATGATTACAATCCCACTTATCGCATTCATGTTTCTCATACTTTATTAAAGCGCCACTAATTGCGGTTTTAGAAAATATTGCTGCATCAATAAGTGGTTCATTTACCTCAACAACAACAGCTTCCTCAGAATGGAGAATACAAGGGAAGCTCCTATCCGAAATCTTCACAATCTCGTATAACCTACCAGGCTTTAAATTTCCTTCACATACTTTTTTAACACTGCAACCTGAGCATAGTTCTGTTTCTCCTTCAAACAGAAATCTAAACCCCTTTCGCGCCTGTTTTTTCCCAATCAGTGTAACTTTTTGAGGCATACTACTCCTTCCACGAAAGATTTTTAAGTTGTTGAGGTTTGTGAGATAGCAATCGCCAAAACATTTTGAGCGATTCTTCTGAGACTACCTTGAGATTTATTGAGGGCATTCATATATGTATCCCGTATCAAAAGAACTTAATGAAAAGATTGCTAAAGGAACTACTACGATAGGAGTTGCCTGCAAGGACGGTGTCGTCTTAGCAACCGATACTAGAGCGACAATGGGTTATTTCGTTGCACATAAAAATGCAAAAAAAGTTTACCCAATTGCAGATCATATCGCTATGACTATTGCAGGTTCAGTTGCCGATGCTCAAGCTATGGTAGACATTTTGAAAGCAAACTCAAGTATCTATAATTTACAGAATGGAGTAGTTATGCCTGTCAGAGCTGCTTCGAGACTAGTTGCAAACATACTCTTCTCTTCAAGATTAATGCCATTCATATTACAGGCTCTAATAGGCGGTGTTGACAACACAGGGCCTAAAATCTTTGCACTTGATCCATTAGGAAGTCTCACTGAAGAGACATGTGTTTCTACAGGCTCTGGTTCGCCCATAGCTTATGGTGTTCTTGAAGCCCAATTCAAAGAAGGAATGTCTATAAAAGAGGCCATTCCAATAGTATTGAAAGCCGTAACTTCTGCTATGAAAAGAGATGCTGCCAGCGGAGATAACTTTGATATCGCTATAATTACGAAAGACGGTTACAGAGAACTAAGTGAAGAAGAGAAGAAAACACTCGTTTCTAAAAACTGAAGATAATCTACGGTATCTACCATTAGAGTGAATCTAAGTGCCAAAGATCCCCAATAGTAACACTTCGAAAATTAGTAACCATTCGAAAATTATGTCGGTCATATTGGAGAATATGCCAAAAGAGGCGGAAGTTACTAGAATCGAATTTGAGGGCCCGAGACTTGCCATATATGTTAAGAATTTGAATCTTCTCGTCGAACAGAGCCATCTAGTAACCGATATAGTCAATCTCATACACAAACGCATAGTAATCCGTTCGGATCCCTCCATCAGAAAGGCTGAGAAGAAAGCTGAAGAGATTATTACAAAATTCATGCCTACAGATGCTGCTGTTACATCAATAAATTTTGATCCTAGTCTAGGCGAAGTAATAATAGAAGCAAAGAAACCTGGTCTAGCTATTGGAAAAGACGGACTTATACTACAAGAGGTAACAAAAGCTACAGGATGGCGGCCTCGAGTTCTGAGAGCCCAACCACTTCCATCAAAAATTATCGCAACAATGAGACATATGACATACACCGAGAGTGGAGAGAGAAGCCGAATCCTTCGCGAAGTTGGTGAGAGAATATTTAGACCAACCCTGAGTAAAGTGAATAACATTAGAATCACTCCACTCGGAGGTTCACGCGAGGTTGGACGTTCATGCATAATGATTGAAGCTAATGAAAGCACAGTACTCTTGGATTGCGGAATAAATCCAGGATCACAGGATCCTAACCGTGCCTATCCAAGACTAAACTTGGACGAGTTTAATATCGAGAAGCTTGATGCTGTGATAATTTCTCATTCACATCTAGATCACTGTGGATTGGTGCCATTCCTTTATAAATATGGATTTGATGGACCAGTCTATTGTTCGGAACCAACTTCCGTATTAATGACCCTCCTACAACTCGACTATCTAGATGTGGCCAGTAGAGAAGGGGGATACGCCCCATTTGATCAGAAGAATGTACGCGAAGTCGTCATGCATACAATACCACTAAAATATAATGTTGTCACAGACGTCGCTCCCGACATGAAATTGACTCTTCATAATGCAGGTCATATTTTGGGCTCGTCAATTATCCATCTTCACATTGGAGAAGGACTCCATAATATTGTGTATACAAGTGATTACAAGTTTGGAAGAACTATGCTTCTTGAGCCAGCCTCGTTAATCTTCCCTCGTGTAGAGACTCTAATAACTGAATGCACTTATGGCGGACCGAAGGATTTGATGCCAAATCGAACCAATGCTGAGAGCAAATTAGTTACAACAGTAAATGAGGCGTTCAAAAGAGGCGGCAAAGTTTTGATACCTATGCCCGCTGTCGGTAGATCTCAAGAGATAATGATGGTTCTCGATAATCACATGAAGAATGGGACTCTGATGGAAGCCCCAATCTACATTGATGGAATGATATCTGAAGCAACGGCAATCCACACAGCATTTCCAGAGTATCTATCAAGAGAGATTAGGGATAAAATACTACATCAAGATGTTAATCCATTCCAATCAGACTATTTCGTAAATGTGAATCATCCTAGTGAACGTGAAGAGATTGTTGGCGGAGGCTCCTCAGTCATACTTGCAACTTCAGGTATGCTTGAAGGTGGTCCTGCAGTACAGTATCTTAGACAAATTGGCACAGATGAGAGGAATACTCTAATCTTTGTCAGCTATCAGATCGAGGGAACCTTAGGCAGTCGAATAAGAAACGGTATTAGAGACATAACGCTTTTTGGACCAAATGGCAAAGCTGAGGCAGTTAAGCTCAAAATTAATGTCGAGTCCCTTGAAGGATTCTCAGGACACTCGGATAGAAATCAAATAATAGAATTTGTTAGAAGAATATCTTCCAGACCTTCAAAAGTCATAACGAATCACGGAGAACATAGAAAATGTGATCATATCGCAGGAGGAATCTCAGCGTTATTTAAAATCGAGACAATCGCACCAGAAAATATGGAAACCATCATATTAAGATAGTCGGATCCAAAAATTACCTACCTGAAATAATTTTCGTTGAAAAAAAAATTTCCTACTAAAATTTAACATTAAATGCTAAATCCCTTTAGAAACCTCATATATGTTATCTCCAACATAATGAAGAGTTCTAATTATTTTTCCTTGATTCATCTTAATGATTTCATTAGAATTGAATAACGCCTCACCAATTGCAATGCCTTTTCCATATTTTTCGTCAACAATCAAAACTAAACCACCTTTAGAGAATTCATCCGCTACTTTCTGTACACCTGGAGCCATCACATCCGCACCATTACAAAGATGTGGAACTGCTCCCATATCAACTATGATCTTTGGAGCTGATGAAATATATCGCTCAAAAAAAAGAGTTGGAATTAATTTTTCTTCAGATTTGAAAAGGAGCGGCTTACCTTCAAATAAATAAAGACTTCCAGCGTCGGTAACAATGATTTCGATTTGCGTCCTTTTCTCATCAAATCCCAATTCATTCTTGAACTTGTCGATCTCTGGAAAAATCTTCTTGATTTCGCTTTTTTTTAGCATCCGTCTAGGATAATTCAAATCATCACCGAGATCTAAAGACAATCCTTAAATGACGCATTCAAACCCTTAAAGATAGACTTTGGCAAGTGTGGAGAAATCATGTCCGAGATCGCCAATAAAATCTTCGAAGAGAGCCTCAACAAGGTAGTTCTTGTTCAGTTGAAAGGAGGCAGGACCGTAAGAGGGAAACTCTACAGTTATGATCAACATATGAATTTAGTAATGGAAGATACCGAAGACATCACTGAAGTTGACAAAGCGAAGAAACTGGGTACGCTTATTGTAAGAGGAGACAATGTTGTACTTATTAGCCCTCCTCCAACACGCTAAAGAAACAATAGCTAACTCAACGATAAGGAAATATTTATTCAAAAAATATACCTGGCACCTGTTGAGAGGATGAAATCATGGGAAAGGGAACTCCGTCACTAGGCCTGAAAGGCAGATCAAAATCACACATAGTGTGCCGTAGATGTGGCAGACACTCCTATAGTCTTTCTAATAGAAGATGCGGTGCATGTGGTTACAACTCATCAAAACGTATTAGACGTTATTCATGGCAGAACAAGAAGCTTAAT
>DAOUZW010000150.1 GCA_030671315.1 Candidatus Bathyarchaeota archaeon | reverse complement strand
ATAAGAACGCGAGAAGAACTCCGGACTATCTTACATAAAATGTGATTTGAGCGCACGCTCATAAAGTGATAATGGATAATGAATAAACTTATAAAAATTTCAATTCTGATTATGATTTTTGCCATCTTAATAATTTCCAGTTGGACATTATATCAAGGAGCGAAAACAGAACTTATCCCTCGTAAGGTACTGTTTGGAAATCCAGATCGTATAACGGTTAGGCTTAGTCCTGACGGTACAAAAATTAGTTTTCTCGCACCAGTTAATGATGTTCTAAATGTATGGGTAGGCCCTATCGAAGATCCAATGTCTGCAAGACCAGTAACTACAGATACAGATAGAGGGATCTACCGTTACTTTTGGTCATACACAAATGAGCACATCATATATATTCAGGATAAGGCTGGCGAAGAAAATTGGCGAATATACAGTGTAAATGTAGGGACTAATATAACAAAAGATCTTACTCCTCTTGAAGGAGTTAACGCACGAATTCAAGGAGTCAGTCCTAAATTCCCATATGAAATCTTAGTTGCGCTCAATGATCGTGTTCCAGAACTACATGACATCTATCGTGTCAATATTGAAACTGGATACAGAAAACTCATAGAGGAAAATGAGGGTTTTGCAGGATACATGGTAGATGATGATTATGATATTCGATTTGCATACATGATGACTGCTGATGGCGGATATGAGCTTCTTGAACCTAATCACGAAAATGAATGGGAACTCTTTCTGAAAGTGCCAATGGAGGATTCATTGACTACGGATCCTATCGGATTCGATAAGACTGGAAATCATATGTACATGATTGATAGTCGAGATCGAAATACTGCTGCACTATTTCAACTAAATCTCAAAAACAAAGATAGAATAATTCTTGCTGAAAACGAAACGGCAGATGTTGATGACCTATTATTTCATCCAACAGAAAAAACAGTTCAAGCAGTAGCTTTCTATTATGACCGCAAACATTGGCGAGTCCTTGATGAAGAAATACTCCAAGATCTTACTTACTTGAAATCGATAGCCGATGGTGATGTAGAAATTGTTAGTAGGACACTTGACGATAAATATTGGATAGTAGCATATATTTTTGATAATGGACCAGTACAATATTACTTATATGATCATATGAAACAGAAAGCTGAATTTCTATTTACTAACAATCAGCAACTGGAGAATTTACCTCTTGCTAAGATGCACCCTACAGTCATAGAATCTCGTGATGGATTGAACCTAGTTAGCTACTATACTCTTCCATTGAATAGTCATGAGAATGGGGAATTACGTCCTCGAGATCCTTTACCTATGGTACTACTGGTACATGGCGGTCCATGGAGTCGAGATATTTGGGGTTATGATTCTCAACACCAATGGCTGGCTAATAGAGGATATGCAGTTTTAAGCGTTAATTTCCGAATGTCGACCGGATTCGGAAAAGAATTCATTAATGCTGGTAACTTGGAATGGGGCGGGAAGATGCATGATGACCTAATTGATGCTGTGCAATGGTCAGTTGATGAGGGCATAGCCGATCCAGATAAAATTGGCATTATGGGAGCAAGTTATGGTGGATATGCAACACTTGCAGGCATGACTTTTACTCCAGAGATCTTTGCATGCGGAATAGATATTGTAGGACCATCTAATCTTGTGACTTTGCTTGAATCTTTACCACCTTATTGGGAGCCAACAATCGAACTATTTGCTAAAAGAGTTGGTGATCATCGAACAGATGATGGTAGACAGTTCTTAATTGAACGTTCTCCACTAACATATGTTGATAGAATCCAAAACCCTCTTCTCATAGGTCAAGGTGCAAATGATCCAAGGGTAAAACAGTCTGAATCAGACCAAATTGTTCAATCGATGGAAGAAAAAGAAATTGCCGTGACTTATGTTCTTTATCCAGATGAGGGTCATGGATTCGCAAGGCCTGAAAATCGTTTGTCGTTTTATGCAGTTGTCGAGGCTTTTCTATCAGAATGTTTAGGGGGAAGTTACGAACCTATTGGTGACGACTTTAAAGGTTCCAGCATTACCGTGCCTACAGGTGCCGAGTACATTCCTGATTTGATCGAAGAATTACAGAAATTGGACCGGTTAATCGGAGAAAATGAAAGCCAAGAAATTCTTATGATTAAGACGATTATAAGGACACGACTTCTTTGTTTAAGTTGAGAAACAAAGCTTATGCTGCGATCGCCATCATATTAGTGACTACGATAGCGGTTATCACATCATTATCTTTCATCCCACGAGATTCTCAAGCGACAAAATTAGTTGTAGTTGCATCTACCACTTTTATACCACTTGACAAACCTGTAAAGTTGACAATCAAAGCCATCGATGATGCAGGTAACTTGGATACCACAAGGAATGACATTGTCGAATTATACTTGACCTCGGTTAGTTATGATAAGCCAATGGCACAACTGGCCGTAAAAAAAATTCAATTGATGGACGGCATAGGTTCAGCCTATATTCAAGGTGAAGTGCCAGAAGTTGTTGACATAACCGTTCAATGGAAGGAGGGCAAATCTCCTCTGGAATCATCTAAACTTCACCTATTCATGGGAATCGGAGAAGAATGAAATCAATTCGAAAAAGTGAAGAAACAATTAGGGCGATTTTAGCAACACTTCTATTATTGGGGATTTTTAGTGTTGCCTTTTATTATGTATTAACTACCCCCGAGGAAATACCCATTGAGGCCTCTAAACTTGTTATTGTGAAACCTTCTGAGATTCCTGTTGGAGGCGAAGTTGAATTAACAATTAAAGCGATAAGTGATAATGGACTTCTAGATACAAAGAGAGATGATCTGGTTAAGATCTACCTAGAACCTAATAGTCATGCTCAGATAGGTTACTCCGAAACATCCAATATTATATGGTCCGATTCGTTATCAGTGAAGCTGGAAGATGGTTTTGCAAAGATCAAATTTATTGATCCAGAATTTGAGAGGATTAGAATATCTGTTGAATGGATAGAGGGAAAATCACAGCTTGACTCTATTGAGGTTCAGCTCTATGTAGGGTATAGAGTCTCCCAAATTATTGGCCTTTCATAACTAGCACACGCTAAGCATCAACTGGTACTTCGACTTTAGCCATTGTATCACACTCAATCCTATATTTTCCGGAAGATTGTTTGAATGATATTATTCGCCCCTCAGAATTATCTTGTTCATAACTAATTTCAACTTTCATGGGACTTATTTTAAAATCTAAATTTTAATGGTTGATCTTGATAAACGCTCGCGTAACGATAACATAATATTTATAACACCGTTATAAGCACTTTAATAACATCCATTAATATAATTTGGTTGGTGTGAGGTGATATTTTTGGCGATTATTCCATATAGTCCCCCGCTCGCTTACGATGCAATTGGCCTTGATCTTGGCTTAGGAAGAAGCTACCCATACGGCTATCCATACAGCTCCGGTTATCCATACTCCGGTTATCCATACTCCGGTTTCCCATACTCCGGTTTCCCATACTCCGGTTTCCCATACTCCGGTTTCACATACTCAGGTTTCCCATACTCCGGTTTCACATACTCCGGTTTCACATAC
>DAOUZW010000124.1 GCA_030671315.1 Candidatus Bathyarchaeota archaeon | reverse complement strand
GGTTAGTAATGTGCTGAAACTCTTTGAGAGTTAAGGATCTTTTTGATTCGAGAGGAAAATATGTTCTAGGACATATCTTACAACTAATATTGCACATGTTAGTTGTTTCTATGTAGATGCTCTTAGGGAGATTAGTTACCTGGATATCTTGAAGTATTGTTTGGCTCCTAGACGCCTCAAATATCTGTGTTGATCGATTTTGCATCTGCACCGTCAATCTTGAAATCCCAACCACTCGTGTTTGTATTATGAACTGAAATTAAATCTACTTATTAGTTAATTATAACATTTTTATAAAAATTCTTCGTAATTACAAATCAATAAACTAGTTATTATTTGATAATGTTTTTAGAGATTTCAAGGAGTATTATTCCATCTTTATTGAAGATAACGTTGTATACGTTTTTATCAACTAAATATTCTATCTTGTCATCAAACCTGCTTACTGGATCTCGTCCAATCCAACCAACATGATACCATCGCGACTTTGTGTCGACCATTATATATTGGACTCCATGTTGATAACCGAGATACGTGCTAGATCTACTTGATAGATGAGGAAATATCTCATCATGTGTGGATACGGAGGCTTCTTTAGGAATAAGTGCAATAGCTTCATCAATCATCATATGGTGATTTGTTTTTTCAGGAAAAAGGTCTGATGATGATATGGGCCCTAGATAGATACTTGAAATAACAGAAATAGTTATCATTCCTATCATAAATATTTTCGAGAATTTTTTTATTCTATAGGATATTTTCTTGGCAGAATAGACAGCAGATATGAATAAGAAAGGAATGATGGGCGCTGCATAATGAAAGCGGATGTCATACATTGCTGGAGCATTTGAAAGGATGTTTTCCATAAACCTGATAATCGGAATAGCAAGAATTGAGGGACTAAATAAAGGAATAAAACTTAGTGGAAGCAGCAATTTAATGATGTAACCAAGTGTATCTACACTTGAGATTTCAGAAAAAATATTGATAGGATCCAACATAAAAACTGCGATATCAGTCCAAGTTCTTCCCATATGTGAATATCTTTCTATGAAAACCCATTTTCCAACCCATGGAAGCCCTGTAATAAATGCGTTAGTGAGGAATATCCAGAATATTCCAATTAAAACAGTGATTATTCCCACTCTAACCGTATTAGATTTTACAAGATCCAAAGATGAGCGTGCTCTAATTCTTTCGCTAATAATAATGTAGAGTCCCAACCCAATCACTACCAACATGACATCCTCTTTACAAGCCAATGATAAAATTAGAAAAAAGAAATACATACTATATCGCATTTTTTTAAGAAATAGAAAGGAAAATAGCATGAAACAAGGAACCATGGATTCTGGATGAAAATCATATAGATTTATCCAATGTAAAGATGGATACAAGAGATAAATAATTGACAATACCGTGGCCCATAATCGATTTATCTCCTTTCTAGCTAACAGATAGAGAGGAACCGCTCCCAAACCAATGAATAGTGATTGAATAATGAGTAAAGTCTCTGGATTCTGATACAGATAGTATAGTGGAAGTATTAAGAATAAAATGATGTTTAGATGTACAGAAAAAGTACTATAACCTCTACCTTCTAAGGTAACTCCTAGGGCAGTTGTCTCGAAAAAATATCCGTCATTAATAGTTGAAGAAAGAGCTTGATCGAAAATTCCTAAGTCAAATGCTGTAGACTCGTATGTTCTATGTTTGATTATAGATAGGTGAGAGAAAGCAAGAAAATAGATTAAAAAAAGCAATATCATAAGAAAAAGAAATCTATCCTTATTCTTCATCCATTGCCGTAAATTCTTCCTTATCATATCTGATGTAGCAATTCACTTCTAACGACTATATGTAAGACTTGCCTGTCGTGGCGTATCGGCGGTTCTAGAACATATATTTAAAAAAACTAAACTCAAATCTTGTTTAAATTAACATATGCTAATGAGCGCGCATGACCCTGTAATAATTAATTTTTGGTAGCATGCGCTATTATTGCTTGGTTTCGAAGTCATGTTGTTAATGGCTCATATTCTTTTTTGTTCAAGGAGTACTTCGTATGCTTTCCTTACACTTTGCTCCAAGTTAACTTTTACACCAAGCTCTGATAATGTCAATCCGAAACATGTAATCAGTTTTAGAATATGATCTGGCGATATTTGCATATCGTTGATGGTGCCAAAATGTAAGGCATCCTGTCGGTAAGCTTCCGGAATCACTGAAAGATGGTATCTTTCTCCCATTATTCTTTCAACGTCATCTGGATTGACTCCTGAAGGGTAGGGTAATGTTGTTACTACGTCGCTGCAGAATTTGTTTGGTGATGTGCAGCCATCACATTTGGAGCAGTCTGGAAAGAGTTCTAGTCCTAATTCAATCAAACTTGTTCTTAAGGCAAGAGCAGCAATTTCATGAAGCTTGTATGCTTCTTTAATCCCAATTGACAGCATCCATTCGAGAGTGTTTCTTACTGCATGAATAACCGTAGTAGGTAGAGGTGGTTCACATTCTTTTGATATTTTTTCTTTCCAAGGAAGGAGATTGTTGTAGAGACCTAAGATTGGTTCCTTTCTTTTTTGAATGACATCCCAGCCTTTGTCACTGACTGTTACGAATGCAAGACCTACTGGAGCGGCTATGCATTTATGAGAACCTGAAAAGCAGAAATCTGCTCCCCAATCATTAACCTTGACTTCCATGCCTCCAAATGATGTGGCGCAATCAACAATAAACAAAGCATCAGATTCTTTCCTAACGATTTCCCCAATCTTAGAGATGTTATTGACAATCCCTGTATCGGTTTCTACATGAACCACTGCAACCGCTTTCAAATCATTATTTTTTTCTAAGAATTCTTTTACTTTGTCTGGATTTATTGGAAGTCGATGATTTTCCTCATAGACTATCGGTTTGCCCCTGTAAGATTCAATCACTTTTGGATAATAATTTCCCCAATAACCATTTGATAGGACAAGAACCTTCTCTCCAGGTTCAATTGAATTGCTTATTATTGCATCGAAAGCTAATCTCATAGAGCCTGTGAGGCAAACTACGGGGTTTTTTGTTTGAAAAACCTGTTTCAACATTTCTTTTGTTTCATTAAAATATTGGTGAAATTCTTTTGTTTGGAGGTTGAAACGTCCAATCATGGATCTAATCGTCTTGGTATCTGTATCTGAAACTCCTGGTAGGGCATTTACATATCTATCAAAAAAATTATCTCTTGGCATAGAAATATTCCTCGGATTCTTTGTGCCAGATGGTTTTTCTTGTATATCAAGATAATCATTAAAACGATGTTCAAGTGTGTGCTAGTGATTTCTTATTTGAAGATGTTTTTTGTTTCCAAATATATTGAATGGATACATTACTAGAAAGGACGCTATTAATGATAACCCAGCCATAAAATAGAAAGAATGGTAATTGTTGTCTGTAACATCTAAAATATAACCTGCCCCCAAGGGACCAAAAATTATGGCCAGATTCAGGAAAGTGTTCATAACACCGAAACCTAAAGCTCCTCTCTCAGATCCTACGATGCGTCCAGCAAGAGCGAATGTGGCGGGTGGAACGAAAGAAACGAAAAGTCCTAAGATGAACGCTGCGGGAAAGAAATAGTTTGTTGGTAAATAAGGAAATATTAGAAAAATGAAGAATATTGAGAGACAAGAGTAAAAGATCAAACGTTTTCTATCTCCCAATTTATCTGAGATCAAACCTGTTAGAGGTTGCATGAAAGCACCAAACATTAGCATACTTGCCAGAAGATCTGATAGATTTTCACTGAGATCATAATATCTTATGAAAATTGTTTTACCCCATGTGGTATACGCCAAGGCTGCCATGTTGAATAAAGCCCAAGATAACCCGAGGATCCAAATTTGATTATTCTTGAGGGGCTTAAAGTTAAAACTTGGAGCGATTTTTTCACGATTTTCTTTCGTCAATGTTATGCAAGCTAACAAAGCTATGATGTAAACTATCACAGTAATTATGATGGAAAATCTCCAACCATAGTGATTCGCAAAAAAACCGAGACTGTTAAAGGCTGTCGCTGTTGCTGCGGGCATACAAAATCCGAATATCCCCATAGCGAATCCAAGCTTAGATTTTTCGAACCATTGAAAAAGAAGTGTTGATGAAGAAACGACCGCTAAAGCTCCGCCAACACCTATAATTAAGCGAGAAACTTGCATGAAAAAAATTGAATTTGAAAAAGAGAATGTCAGTGATCCAAATATGCATACGAGAAGTCCAATAATAAGTAATGGTCTAACACCATACTTCCAAGATAGTAATCCTCCAAGAATTGATATCATAATGCCTGGGACCGCAACAAACCAAACAAGAGTGCTTGCCATTGTAAAAGTAAGAGAAAATTCCTCTATCAAAAC
>DAOUZW010000021.1 GCA_030671315.1 Candidatus Bathyarchaeota archaeon | reverse complement strand
CGAAATCGAAGGAGAAGAAATTATGGATGAACTCATAGTCGGAATGCCTGTAACCGAGTTCATTTCACCTGAACTTTCTGTAGGCCAATACGTAGAATATTATTCAATAGATGGTTTGATTAATTGTCAGGTTTCCCACGGTGAAAGAAACTATGAAGGAAAAAAGCTGCAAACAATAGTATTACGTTATTCCGGTCCTACAGCACAAGATCCATGGCTTGAAACCAACGGGACAGCCCAACACACATTCATATTCGAAAAAAACACAGGTCTTTTAATATCATCATCCAGTACCACAGAAGTTACCAGCATAAAGGGCAGGCGAATTACGACATATGAGTATCAACTTGATTCGACTTCCTTTTGGAGATCAGAAGAGCTGCCCCCACAATCTTCAACAACTTCTGTTCCTTCTACGGTAGAGACATCCACTGAGAAAGTAATTAAAGAGAATGAAGCTCCCATGACTCAATCGGATTACTTTGTACCAATCCTAATTGTAGCTATAATCTCTATTATCGTAATAGCCTTGATTGAAATAAGACGAAATACTCTTAGAAACAACCACACAAGTCAGGATGATATTTCTGAATCCAAGAATCTGGTACAATCAAAAATCTGAAGCATTCTCATTTAAAATTTTTTTTAAAAAAAAGTGGTACTAGGATTTAGACCTAGTCTTTGCGCCCAATGTTGTAGATTGCTTTCACTGCCATTATTATGGCGGCAGGTGCGACGAAGGCGGCCAATGTCAATAAGACTGTATCTATTGCGGTTCCCAATCCTTGCATTACATCATTCAATAAGAGAAAAGCATTACCACCATTAGCAACCAACAGAGCGATAGCGGCTACCAGAAATGGAGTACTCTCCTTCTCAGTGATTGTTGTTAGACCGACAATAATTCCCAAGATCAACATTACGAGTGGTATCCAGCCTCCCATAGGTCCACCAAAAGCAGCAGCAATACCTGCGATGATAGCTATTACAATACCAGCAATGAACGCCCATCTTCCGATTGATTCAGTGTTCATATTTCATTCACCGTAGGACAACATTCCAGATTCTCATAGTTATATAATTTTCTAACGATACACAATCTCTATATCGATACCATAAAAATATTATTTGTTTTTATAAAACATCATAAACACACATTAGTTTCTTCTTAAAAAAGGCGGGGGATCATAAGCCAAAACAAGTGCAAGATATACAGGCACATATTCTATCAACGCTATATGAATGAAATTAACATCGCTCATATACTGTAGAAGATAGACAAATCCTGCAGTTCCAGACAATATTATCCAAGGAAGAGTTCTCAAATTCATTCCTACTATTGCACAAAATATAAGAATCCAAGATGAATACCAAGGAAAGACCGCGGGTGCTAACATGACGCTTAATCCCAAAGTTAGGATTGACAAATAGGCAAAACTCTCGAGATCTCTCACCTCTTTAACATATACTAAACGAAATGCAAGAAATAGGAAAATTATACCGGCAAGTATTCTGCTAATTGCATATGGAACACCAATCTCATACAACATAATCCTAAACAGAAGAAATAATGAGGGATTGAAAAACCAACCAGAGAAATATCGATATAAACCGAGAAAAACATTAGCACCAGAACTTAAGATGAAAGGCACATAAAGGGAAAACGATAAAACAATAATGATAATCAAATGTTGAATTACAATTGTTGATTTATTCTTTGACTTGAGATATTTTAGATAGATTGGAAGAAGTAGAATTGGGAAGATCTTTGACCATATCGCCAAAGTATATGATAAGGTTGAATAAAACAAGCGTTTTTTTGAAAACAAAACTAGACTGGTTAATATGAAAAATATTGGAAGTGGTTCCATGTGGCCGCTTGAAGAGATTTCAATTATCATAAGTGGAGACCAAGAATAAAGGATCACTCCACCCAAATACCTTCTAGCCACCATATTGTGCAATAGATATGCTAAAAGAATGCAGTTTATCATATCCAGTACCGAAAATGAGACTTTTAAACCAAACAGACTTTCTGAAATAATGCTCAAAAAAAGAAATGTCATTTGTGCAAATGGAGGGTAAGGCGAGATCTCGTCTTTGTGATCATACGCTTCAAAATATGGGACGTTTTTCAGCCAATCCAGTTCAGCCGAGTATGGTTCGTGGGCATAAGGATCAACACCATATTTCAGAAGTCTCCCATCCCAGGCAAATCTCATTACATCAGTACTCAAAGTTGATTCGGTGTATACCATCACCGATCGGAAAATAATAGAGAAAATTAGTATCGTTATAACAAGTTTATTAATTTCTTTTTTGCTTAAGGAGATCTTATTCGTTCTAAAAATTATCAAGCAAATAGCCAAATAGATTAAGAAGATGACTAAGAACAATGCTGTATAAATTAGAATATTTTCTTTGAAATTTCCTAGGAAAAATAGCTTGAGATACATTAGGAGTTGAAAAACTCCACTCCCAACAATAAGTCCAAGGATTCCCTTATGACTTGATAAGAGATTTGTTACATTATTCTTCCTTTGCACAAAAACGACATAATCAACTTTCTATTTAACTATAATCGAATCGATGATTGCACAACATTAGAGGGCCATACAATTACCTATTTCCAAACAGACAAGCTTATATAACAATGTTATAATAAAGCCGATCGTTTAATTGGTGAAAATCAATTTGAAAAAAACACTGTATTCCAAGAAAGGTTTGAAAACAACCTTATTCATGATAATCATCCTTACAATTTTAGCTTGGATCGGTCAAGGCGTAAACACGGCCTCAGCTGCTGAACCGGTTCCCGTAACAGGAACATGGAACGGAGTCATAACCGGAGTTACCCCCGTCCAAGGATCGACAATGAAAATAGAATTTGATTCTGTTGTTAGTGGCACATTTGATGGAGACACCTCAATTGGTGACTGGAAAGGCGAACTCGATTCTAACTACATAGTAAAACCAGCTGGTATCGAAGGAGAAGACAAAGGCGATATTCTTGGCGGGTACACTGTAACAATAGACGAGTCTGGAACAATTTCTGGAGGCGGCGTAGCTGAAATCTCTGGAGTGTTAGTAGGCATGCTACAATTTGATATTCAAGGTCAACTTTCCGAAGCTGGAGAGATAAGTGGAACATGGAAAGGAACTCTGACTTCCGAGGCATTAAATTATGGCGGAACTCCTGTAGCAATTGATGCAAACTTTGACGCTTCTGGTGAATTTAAAGGAAAAGTGCAACCAAAAGAGACCCCAACAACACCAAGTCCAACAACACCAAGCCCTACTACAACTACACCCACAACTACTCCAACCACAACAGCTAGTCCAACTCCAACCGCAACCCCGATATCTGAACCACAATCCAACAATCAATATCTAACATATGTCATCATCGGAATTATTGCAATCATTATTGTCGTAGGTTTTTACATCTTTAGAATCAGACGAGCAAAAGCGGAATAAATCAAGCACATTCAAACGTCGTACTATAATAAGACCCACGAACAAATAGCACTGATACCATCTCAATCCAACATATTTACCTTGGAGAGAATTACTTAAAGGAAGTAACCAGAAGATAATTTGTAATAAAAAGAGATATTGAACCTTTAAACTTCTGTAGAAGATTTAACATGAATACTACACATCCTCTCATCATAATACTTCTAACGACGGCATTCTTGGGAACTAACATCATACCCAGACCAAACATGGATACCATCGGGCAGCCAATACAATTGAATTTTGCAGAAGGAAGTTGGAAAGGTGACATGTTGGGTGAAGGGACTGTCATGGCCGAATATGATGTCACCATTAATGCAACTATAACTGGAACTTTAGAAGGCACTCCTCAATTCGGTACTTGGAATGGAAAATACCAAGCTACTTACAAATGGGATAGTCACATGGAAAATGATATCGGCTTTCTTAAAGGAAACTATAGCTGGAACATTGATGATTCAGGAAGAGTAACAGGGACAGTAGTATCCAAAGTTAGTGGATTATTAGTTGGAGACTGGGAGCTTCAACTCAATGGATCTGTCAAAGAAACAGGAATTATTGAGGGAACATGGACGGGAAAATTTATTCCCACATATTTCTCATATGGACGCGTCACACCAGTCCCTACTACATTGAGTCTTCAGGGCTCCGGAGAATTTGAAGCAAAATTACAAGAAAAAATTGTTACAACATCTATAGAGTCAACATCCGAAACAACTTCCCTCGCACCATCTCCCATAACAACCATACAACCTCCACCTTTAGATGAAACAATTGTTAATGAAGGCCAAATACTGATAATGATACTCCGTGCAGTATTCATAATCGCGATTGTCGTAATTGTAATTTTAATAGTTACAAAAGTTCTTAGAAGCGATCATTGAAAGTTCGAAAGATTTTTTAAGATTCTCCGATTCACTGCATTCTATTTATTCATGTCATTGCTCTAGAAGCAACAGGAAATGTCTTATCAAAGTTTTTCAAAATTAGAATTTGAATAGAAAATCATTATTCCACTTTTTCATGGATTTCAAAAATACTAAGAAACATTAGTGACACACATGATTCACAAAAATGATTAAAAAATGATCTGTAACTTGTTAAACAATTTCGCGAAATCTAGTTTCGCTACAAAATAATTTGAACACCATTAGTTTTATTACATTGGTAGCTCCAATGCTCAGATAGAGGAGTATCATAATTGGCAGAAATGTATTGTGTTAAATGTAGGAAGAAAGTTACTGTCGATGATGGCGCTGTCAAAAGAGAGATGACTACCAAGAATAGACCTATTTTGAAAGCCATATGCCCAGAATGCGGCACGAAGATGACAAAGTTCACCAAATGAAAACTCAAAAACTTAGCCTATCAACATTCCTGCTCGGATTTGAAAACAAATTCGAGCAAAGACCACCCCCTCGCTTTTAATTTTTTTTTTTTAAAATAGGACCTCTTGAGCGTGCGCTTGCCATGCAGCAGCTATGAGATCTTTTTTTCTCATGAAAACTTTCTATACTTAATTGACAGATATTCATCCAAAACTCGCTAATGTACGTGAGATAGAAGAAGTAATACTCTATCCAAAAGTCATGAAAAAGACAGAACGTTTAAGATTGAATTCTAATACCTCACATGAAACTAGCAGGATTCCAGACTATTGTTTAGAGCTTTCTAAAAACGGCCCCTCTATCAGCTGAGCTGACCATTTGAGCGTATCTTGAAAGGTAACCCTTTTTAATCTTAGGTTGAGGTTGCTTCCAAGAGCTGAATCTCTCCTGAAGTTCGTTCTTTTCTATTTCGATGTCAAGTCTTCTTGAATCGGCGTCCATAAAGATTGGATCACCATTCTTTACTACTCCTATTGGACCACCTTCAAAAGCTTCAGGTGACACATGTCCTATGCAAGGACCTCTTGTGGCTCCTGAAAATCTACCATCTGTTGCAAGAGCAACGGATTCACCCATACCCATTCCCACTAGCATTGCAGTTGCCATCAACATCTCTCTCATACCAGGTCCACCCTTTGGCCCTTCATATCTGATAATTATGAAATCTCCATCATCGATCTTTCGCGCCTTTAGGGCTGCAATGACCTCTTCTTCACTGTTAAAGACCTTTGCCGAACCTCTAAATTTATGCATCTTTTCTGTTACGGCAGCTATCTTTAGAACAGCTCCATTTGGAGCCAAGCTTCCACGTAGTATCGCTAAACCTCCTTCTTTGTGAATGGAATTTGTTCTAGGTCTAATGATTTCATCATCGTAGACTTTGACTTCTTCGACAATTTGACTGATTGTTTTACCACTCACTGTTTGAAGACCCGTATGTAATAAATCGCCTAATTGTTTCATGAGTGCAGGAATCCCCCCAGCGTTATGAAGATCTGTTATCTTGTATACTCCTCCTGGCGACATATTACAAAGATGCGGGATTTTCCTGCTAATTTCATCAAAGAGTTCTAGAGGTAGATCATTATTCAATTCATTAGCTACCGCTTTCAGATGTAGGATTGTATTTGTCGAACCTCCCAAAGCCATATCAACAGCAATAGCATTCTCGAAAGCTTTTTCATTCATTATATGACTTGGTCGTACATCTTGTTCTATCAATCTCATTATTCGTCTTCCGATTTCTGTACAGAGTCTTATTTTGGCCGAATCAACCGCCGGCGTCGTTCCCATATAGGGAAGAGTCATTCCCAATGCTTCCATCAATGCTTGTGTTGTTGTTGCCGTATATAATCCTCCACAAGCACCTGCACCTGGCAGCGTTATCTCTTCTAGATATGTTGCCTCTTCAGGAGTAATTTTCTTCGCCTCAAGTAAACCAGGAACTTCAAAGAGTTGCCCAATCGTAATCTTTTGATCTTTATAATATCCCCATGTTGGGCATGCGGGATACATTGCTCCTCCAGGAACCATAATTGCTGGAATATCAAGTCTGGCAGCAGCCATCAACATTCCAGGATTTATTTTGTCACATGTTGTAAGACAGACCATCGCATCAAATTGGTGTCCTTGAATCATAATCTCAATGGAATCTGCAATTAATTCCCTACTTGGAAGGGACATTCTTTGACCTTCATGGCCTTGAGCTATTCCATCGCATAGTGCTATCGTATTGAATTCTATTGGAGTTCCTTGAGCTTCTAGGATACCCCGTTTTACATGCTTACTTAGTGCATTAAGATGCATATGACCTGGAACAAGTTCATTCCAAGAATTCACTACAGCAACTAATGGTTTGCTTAGATCTTCGTCAGTGAATCCTGCACATTTGAATAAAGCCCGATGAACATATCTATCAGTTCCTTCGATAACTTCTCTGCTTCTGAGTTTTTTTGATGATGTCAGTTTCAATAACCTCGAGATCGATATCCTTCGTAAGGCTCCTAGGAATAATCTTAAACTTTTCTAAAGGATAGTTTTGGGAAGATATATTTGATTTGATTCAATAAGAATTAGAGGTTTTTCTATGAAAGCCAGAGTGCGTGTTTATATAAGTGGCATGGTTCAAGGGGTTTTTTTCAGACATGAAACTAAAAAAAGAGCGTTGAGACATGGAATTTCTGGCTGGGTGAGAAATCTGGAAGATGGCCGTGTCGAAGCTTTATTCGAAGGGGAAACTGAGGCAATTGAAAAAATGCTGAATTTCTGTAGGAAAGGCCCTCCTGGAGCCGATGTACAGAACTTAGAGGTCAACACTGAGACATGGAAGGGAGAATCCCAAGATTTCACCGTTAAGTATTAAGAAAAAACATTTCTTGTTTTATTCAATCAAAATGAAACGCATTTAGGTCATAACAGAGGCTACCTGATGCTGACCGGAAATATTTAAGTCCCTTCTCCTAAGCTTCATTAACATTCCATACGCAATGCTCCGGTGGTGTAGCCCGGTTAGCAATACTGGCCGAAAGCATAGCGGCCTTATTCGCAATTGAGCGAAGGCCAATCGAGTCGTTGATAGCGGGGTCAAATCCCGCCCGGAGCACCAAATGGTTTATACAGAAAATATTTTTTCCTGAAAGGTTCAAACTGAGATTAATCCTACGCGCTCTATGTCACAAAAGTTCTATTCAATAAATCCATGAATCTATCAACATTTTCTGGACTAACAAGATACTTCGTATTTTTAACATCTTCTACAAGCACTAGATTATTCCTGTTTGTAGCGTACACCCGAACTGTACCAATCCCTCTGAAAACGAATATTCCGAAATATCCGTAAAGTCCACCGCTTGCCCAAAGTCTGCCGCCCCACCATGTCCATTTCCAAATCTTGGGTTTTTTAGAGACGATAATTTCTAAATCACCGATTATTCTTTTGACAATTATCAAATTATTCTGAAGAAAGTAGCCTCTTGGAGCCCATAACAATGGCACTAACAGAATTACCACAAAAAGACTGATGATCCCAATTCTCAGGTTCGCAGGTGAATCAGGCGTGAAAATAAAAAGAACTATGAAAGAACCCATTAACCCCCATACTATAGAAGTAACCACTTTTACTAGATTGTCCCAAGTTGTAGGAAAAAACTTTTGTTCTCTCATTCATAATCAACATACAGATGAATAGGTCATTACATTACAGCAGAGGTCGCTCTTCAAGAAGTTACCTAATTCTCCTTAATTCATCAACATTTTATTGCAGGCATCTTCAAACGTCACAGGTTCTGAATCAGCATCAATGGCCAAAGGCCTTACACTAGCCAGCTTTAACTCTATAACGGAGCATCAAGTTCATTTTTATAATGTTTTTCCCATGAATGCTACCTGGCCACTGTAGAATAACTAAATAGAGCGTCACATTATGGCGATCTAAACTTATAATTAAAGATTAAAGAGGAAGACAATCTAGTATGAAATGATCTTGTTGAAGAGCTTACGTGTACTACGAAGAGAATTATTACACGACGGACGTGGTAGACCCACTGGCCAACGACAGTCTATGCCTGAAATGACACGTCTATGGTATTTGATCTGGATTTCAAAAAAATATAAGATTGAAACACGCAAATTCTTCGAATCCTTTCTTGATGCATGGTCAAATGAGAAATCATCCTGTAAAGATATGGTTATCGAATGCCGACAAAAGACAGAGAACGATGGCGTCTTTCTTGTAACACAAAATCAAAAAGTGGTCACACAACTACGTCTTACTAAGGCAACATTAAAACATATGACAGAAATCGATCTTGAAAAAATTCCATGGAAAGACAGCGATGTAGTAAGTAAAATTAACAAATTGAAACCAATTGACATGAAGATCAAAGATGTAAATTCAGAAGTTAAATGGGTCAATCTAAAAGCTAAGGTTGTTAAGAAACCAATCGCCAGGACAGTTTATTCCAGATTCGGTAATAATCCTCTTGGCCTATCAACCTCAACAATCTCCGATGACACTGGATCCCTAAAGATGCCACTTTGGAACAACCAAATAAACATGGTCTCAATTGGCGACACAATTCAAATTGAGAATGGCCGGATAAGGACCTTTAGAGGAGAACTTCAAGTAAGTGTTGGTAAAGCCGGAAAACTGAAGGTAATCAAAGCCCATCCAAAGTGAATACCTTATACCTTTAGATGTTTCAAGATTCTCGAGTTAGGACGGTTAACACTAATTAGCGCGCGATCCTTGTGTTAACCAACTCTGGAGCTTTCTCGATTGTGTTACCACCGATTTCTTGTATTTTTTTAAAATTTGAGCGCTGTTCTGGAGAAACTAGGGTTATGGCGATCCCTTTCTTGCCAGCTCGCCCTGTTCTACCTATCCTATGGAAGTAATTGTATGGATCTTGAGGAACATCCAAATTTATGATATGAGTTATTCCATCTATGTCTAAACCTCTGCCTGCTAAGTCTGTCGCGACGAGTATTCGACGTCGACCATTTACAAATTTGTTCATGGCCCAATCACGTTGATTTTGGGTGAGATTCCCGTTTATGACCACCGAAGAAAAGCCTCTTGAGCGTAGCATTTCGTTTATCTGAAATGTATCCCTCTTGGTCCGACAAAACAATATGGCGCGATCTATTTTCTCGCGATGTAGAAGTTTCATAAGTGACTTGGATTTCGTTCTCGAATCGGTAGTAACGTAATATTGTTCAATCTCCTTGACATTGAGATCGTCAGATTCTATTAGAACCTCACGAGGATTATTCATGTATCGCCTAGCGAGTTTCAATACACTTTTGGGAATAGTAGCTGAGAAAAGTGCTGTTTGATGTTTTCCTTTAATAGATTTCAGTATCAATTCAACATCTTCGATAAAACCCATTTCTAACAATCTGTCTGCTTCATCTAGAACGACACACAAAACATCATCTAATACCAGTGATCCGCCATCCAGATGGTCTAGAAGTCGACCTGGTGTGCCGACAATAATTAATGGGTTATTCTTCATTGCTTCAAGTTGAACGTATTTTGATACACCGCCGTATAATGCTAAAGCATGTTTGTTAGTCTTTTTACCATAGGAGTTTATGTCTTCTGCAACCTGTACTGCGAGTTCCCGTGTTGGAACAACTATTAATGCTTGAACATTGGGATTATTCTCATTAACTATCTCTAGAATTGGAAGCCCAAAAGCCGCGGTTTTTCCAGTGCCTGTATGAGCTTGTCCAATTATGTCACTTCCACTCCATAGGAGAGGAATTACTTGTTCTTGGATTGGGTAAGGCCTTTGAAATCCGAGATCATCAAGTGCATCTAAAATTTCTGGACTTAATCCCATATTTTCGAAATTATTCATTAGTTTGTTTCACCATTATTTTGCAACAAAAGCCGTAAGTCTCTTGTGTTTATCCGAAAAAACGACCAATTGTAAGATCGATAATTCAGTTTCACGTTGATATCTGTACGGAATGTGCTGCGTTAGAGATCATTTGTTCTTCAGCGATGCTAAGAAACTAGTATCACTGATTCACCTTTCCTGTTTATAGAACTGAGCGACCTTAATAAGTTAAGCGATCGCTATTTTAGTGCCTTAAGTCTTCAAATGCGTTTCTTTTCGCGTAAAATATCCAGCATAGTTTTGTAAGGAGGTTTATGGAGGACAACAGGATATTTCTTAGGCATTAAATCAATTATGTCCGCCGTGTTTGGCTTGATCTTTAAAGCCTGCTCCATTGTCTTTTCGATTAAATGCCGCTCGTAGAGAAATGAATAAGGAATATTCTCTTCAGGACCTTTAGATGAATTATTTGTCAAGATTATTAACTCCATTTGTTCTAAATCCAGTTACTTTCTGTTGAAACTTGTTAGCTAAGACGGTCTCTATGAAATCTCAGGATCGACTTCTTCATCCTATTAGCAAGTTTCTTATCGGAATACGTCTCTTACTCTGAAAGATTTCTCACATGACCATCTTTCTTTGCCAGAATACGTAGCGTAATTATTGTCTTCTCCCCTTTATTTAGTTACTGGGAATGTTTCTTTAATGTGAACTATGACGTTTCTTTCGGGTGTAGCAAGTGTAGTGTCTTAAAAGATGATATTCTCTCAAGTTGATGGTTTTTTCTCAGAGTCAACTTTACCTTCTGGTTTTTTCTCAGAGTCAACTTTACATTCTTTAACGTGATTGGCGAATTCGGATAGTGGGAAAGGTTTGTTACATTTTAGGCATGTCAACGTTTTCTGTCTCTTCTCGCCTTTAGGACCGCCTGATTGCCAGCGACCTCCAAACTTTCTTCCCATACAATCAACCTTGAGTTTGCTCTGCTAAGAGTTAAAAGTCCTTATAGCTTTGCCTATCATCATGGCTATTGCAAAAAAGACTCACTATTCTCATCTGAAAAAATATTTAGCACATACTATGCA
>DAOUZW010000042.1 GCA_030671315.1 Candidatus Bathyarchaeota archaeon | reverse complement strand
ATCGGGGTTCAGGAACTAGAATTTTAATCGATATGTGTCTTGGATATGTTGCGAAAAATAAAAATGTGCCCTTACAGGAACTCATAAAAAAAATAAATGGTTACGATTTAGAGGCGAAGTCTCACACAGCTGTGGCGTCAGCAGTGTCACAAGACAAGGTTGATGTTGGATTCGGTATTAGAACCGTTGCGGAGCAAAATGGATTAGATTTCGTCAATCATTCATTCGAAAGATTCGATTTCGCCATAAATAAAACTAGAATCAATAAGGAATCAATACAAATATTTCTTGAAATTTTAAAATCTAAAGAGTTTGGAAATAAATTAAAAGATCTTGCCCCTGGCCTTTCGGTTGATATTGAAACAGGAAATTTGATTGACTTAACATGATGTTTGTTAATTGACGTGCTGTCGAAATGGATTAACTCAACTAGATTCAATAAAAAATTGTAACAAGTAACGGTGATTTATTTCTGTGAAAATGTCCTGGATTTACTCTTAGTTTTTTTTTAACTTGTAAAGTAACGCTACGTTAATATAGTCTCAACTGTCAATCGCTTTCTTGTTAGTATAACAAGTGTGGATTTTTGAGGAGGCTTAACAACATCTTACATATGGCGAAGAATGGAAAATTAATTTTGAGACTTAATTCAGATACTAACTTGAAAATTGGAGAAAGGGTATTTAATAGCAAGCTTAGAGAGGTTGGAAAGATACAAGACATTTTCGGGCCAGTTAATAGTCCCTACATATCGATAACTCCAAAAATATCTGATCCATTATCGCTTGTTGGAAAAGTAGTATACTCAGAATAGTGGTGTCACGTGTCCAAGGAAAACCCGACGTCAAGTGAAGTAAAAGAAACTAGCCAAAAGGCCCGCACCTGTCCTGAATGTGGTAAAGGTAAACTCATGAGAGATTATGAGGCTGCCGAATTAGTCTGCATGGGTTGTGGCTGTGTCGTAACCGAAAAAATTGCTGACACGACCCCTGAGTGGCGAGCATTCGATGATGAGCAAAGAACTCGAAGAGCGAGAGTCGGAGCTCCTATGACATTCACTATCCATGATAAAGGCCTCTCAACGACTATTGACTGGCAAAATAGAGGAACCTCAGGCAAGAAATTATCCTCTTCACAGAGAGTTGAACTCTACACCTTAAGGAAATGGCAGAGAAGAGTTAGAGTCTCAGACGCTACTGAGAGAAATCTTGCAGTTGCTCTTTCAGATCTAAGTAAACTATCCTCAAGTCTCAATCTTCCCAAGAACATTCTCGAAACTGCTTCAGTCATCTACAGAAAAGCCATAAAGAAACGATTGATAAGAGGAAGGTCCATCCATAATGTTACTGCCGCTGCCATCTATATGTCGTGCCGTCAATGCGGGATCGCTAGAACCCTTGAAGAAATCGCTCAGGCAGCAGGCCTCAACAAAAAAGATGTTGGAAGAAGTTACAGATTCATGGTCAGAGAGCTGGGAACCTTTGTTCCGCCATCCACAAGTAGAGACTATGCCGCTCGATTCTCAAACAAACTAGTTATATCGGGTCGGGCTGAAGCAATAGCGATAAAGATTCTTGAGACTGCAAAGAAGATAAAGTTGACAAGTGGTAGGGGCCCAACCGGAATCGCTGCCGCGGCAACTTATGTGGCGACAGTACTTACGAATGAAAAAAAAACTCAAAGAGAGATAGCTGAGATTGCCAATGTTACTGAAGTCACCATACGAAACAGATACAAAGAACTTCTAGAACGTCTCGTAATAGAGGTTCCAATTTAGAATAATCTATCGGATTTAACTAAAAGCAATAATTATCGACTTTCTTAATCGTTATCTATTTTTAAAAGGTATTTTCCATCAATTGTTAGGAGATCAACATGTCAGAGGTTAAATTAAAGACTGTTAACATAGATAGGCCAGAAGGTATGAATCTTATCCTAGGACAATGTCATTTCATCAAGACTATTGAGGATCTTCATGAAGCCATATCGGGAGGAGTTCCTAGTGCAAAATTTGGAATCGCATTTGCTGAATCTTCGGGTCCATGCCTGATAAGAAGATCTGGCAACGATCCTGAGCTTATTGATCTGGCCGTCAAAAATATGTCGAATATTGCAGCAGGTCACACCTTCATAATTATGCTAAGAAACCTCTACCCCATAAACATCCTGAATTCAATAAAAAATGTTCCCGAGGTATGCAACATCTATTGTGCAACTGCAAATCCGGTGGAAGTGATATTGGCTGAGAATAATTTGGGTAGAGGAATTATGGGAGTAATTGATGGAAGTTCTCCTAAAGGTATTGAAGATGAGAAGGAAATCGCGGAAAGAAAATCGCTTTTAAGGAAACTCGGATACAAACTTTAAGCCTTTGAATTAATACAGTATCGGCAGGCGTCATAATCGAATGGTCTTTAGAGTAATGAATACGATGAGTGGGACAGAGGAAGAATTCAGACCCATTCATGAAAATAGAGTGAATATGTTTGTATGTGGTCCAACAGTCTATGATCATGCCCATATTGGACATGCAAGAACATATCTTGCATATGATGTAATCGCAAGATACTTGAGATACAAGGGGTTTAGCCTTTTTTATCTGATGAACATAACTGATGTCGACGATAAGATAATCGAAAGAGCAAAACAGAGAAAAATAAATCCATTGGAGCTTTCGAAAAATTTCAACAAAGAATTTCTAGATGATATGTTCTCACTAAATATGTTATCTACAAATCTTTTTGCAAGAGCATCAGAGCATATTCCGGAAATGATTGATCAGATACAAAGACTTCTCGAGAAAGGCTATGCCTATCGAGTTAACGGAGATATATATTTTACAATTTCAGAGTTTCCAGACTATGGTAGATTATCTGGACAGAAACCTGAAGAATTAAAAAAACATAGGATCGAACCAGACCCAAGAAAGAAAGATCCCAGTGACTTTTCATTATGGAAGAGTCGAAACAAAGATGAGCTAGGTTGGAATAGCCCCTGGGGATGGGGAAGACCTGGATGGCATATTGAAGATACCGCCATAACTGAAACCTACTTTGGACCACAATATGACATTCACGGAGGGTCTCTAGAGCTAGTTTTTCCTCATCACGAAGCAGAAATCGCGCAAGCTGAGGCCGTCACTGGAAAAAAACCTCTAGTCAAATATTGGATCCATACCGGCATGGTCAATGTAAAAGGGCAAAAGATGTCTAAATCTCTAGGCAATTTTGTAACAATCAAAGAGATCTTACAAAAGTATAACTCCAATGTTTTACGAATATTCTTTGCCTCAAGCCATTATCGAAGCCCTATTGATTACAATGAGAAGAATCTAGAAAACGCCAGAGAGAATTTTCGAACAATATCAAATGCATATAATATAGCGAAAAATGCACTTGACATAAAGAGATCGAAAGGGCAAAATAAAGACTCGAATTACTTAGATGACATTCAGAGTCACAAGAATAAGTTTATGGAAGCAATGGATGATGATTTCAACACGCCGGTTGCACTATCTGTCATGATCTCTTTTTCTAAAAAATTAGAAGCCTATGTCAAAGAAGATCCTGATGTCAGGATTATTTCTCAAAGTATCCAAATGCTTGATGATTTCTGTACCATTTTCGGTGTTAATGTTAGACGTGTTGCTGTTGCTGAACCCAAAGCGCTCGAAGACTTTGTAGAGCTGATTATCGAACTCAGAGATGAAGCGAGAAAGAGAAATGATTGGAAGGCTGCAGATAGAATAAGGGAAAAACTCAGTTCCATGAGAATCTCTATCGAAGATTCGTCCGAAGGAACAAAATGGCAACGAGTTGAGTGATATATGCCTCTAATTGTTATAGATCAGTCTTTCCTTAATGTTTAGTATGAGAAATTCAACAAAATTATCCTACTTGTCATTTAACATTTAATAGTCTTGACACATAATTATTGATCCACCAACGGTGATTTTTTGGCGAGACGAGGCACAACAGAACAGGACGTTCTTAACATAGTTATGAACGCTGGTGAGTGTGGAGTAATCCAGTCAGAGCTCTGGAAGACTATTACGGCTGATAGTCGTGAAGGCTCAAGAGCAATTCTAAGGCTTGAGAGAAAAAAACTAATTCAGCGTAAGAAAGAACTTTTTGATGGCAGATGGACCTATAGAGTTTCAGCTAAGAGGCGAATTCCTAAAGTCGAAACAATAATCGCGATTCCATGTTCCTTCTGTGATTTTGAGAATAGATGTAGTGAGGCTGGGACAGTCTCTCCCAATAAGTGTAATAAACTAACTTTCTGGCTGAAGAATCTGGCGATAAACAACTCTGAATAGAGATTGTATCTTAAAGTCGGTTAGGGTGCTGGGGAAGTAGGACATACTTAATTTCACTAATCATTAACGCACTCTGGTCGTATAATTTAGTTCTCTTACATGTTGGAGTGGTTATTACCATCTATAAAGAGAATGTATAGAACATTTTAATATGATAACAATTGGTCTCATGAAATGCGACAATATTAAAAGAAATGACTTTAATACGCATAAGTTTGAACATTGAGAAAAAGTTCTTCGTGGATCGAGCAAAGACGCAAAGATCACTATTTCAAGCTAGCAAAAGAGAGAGGATACCGTAGCCGGGCAGCTTTCAAACTCTCTCAGATAATCAAAAGCTATAGGTTCGTAAGAAAAAGAGATCAAGTAGTTGATCTGGGTGCTGCCCCTGGAGGCTGGACCCAAGTATTAATTGAGACTGTTGGAAATGAAGGATATGTGTTTGCAGTCGATATCCAACCTATTGAACCCTTAGATAGTCCACAAACTGATTTTATTGAACTAGACATAACCTCAAATTCTGCAATCGAATACTTACTGAAGAAACTACCAGTATATGTCGATGTAATTGTCTCAGATATCTCGCCTGATGTCTCAGGCACTTGGGAATTAGATCACTTCCGACAAATTCATCTGGCAAAAAGTTCTCTGCAAATAACTAAGAAATTTTTAAAATCCGGCGGGAATTTTCTTATTAAGGTCTTTCAAGGGAACGAATTAGACCCTTTTATTAACGAATTTAAGAAAAATTTTCGACAGACACGGATTATCAAACCGAAGGCAACACGGACCTCTAGTTCAGAATTATATGTTTTAGGTCTAGGCTTCAAGAGGAAAAAAGTTGTTCTCAATTAAGTTGATTCAGTAAAGATGTGATTTCTTTGATAGTAGCATCTGTCTTAAACCCTCCACCGTCAAAGTGAGTTTTTGTTGCATAATAACCCTGAGACTTTAGATCTTCAATTACTTGATTCGGACTAGGAGGTGCTCTATGAAGTCGATGACAAATTGAATCAACAGTATAGTATGTTGGTGGAGCCTCAACCTCATCTTTAATAAGAGAAAGAATTTTCGATAATCGATTAGACTTTTTAGTCAAACTATTAGTTGATGCTATCATGTTAAGACAAAATTCTGAGTCGGTCAATTTACCCAAATACAATGGACCCGCCAGAGCAGTGGAACTGTTACATATAGAACATCTTCCACGTTTTGCAGGATCTTTTAAAATCACTCTGTTGAGACAATGAAAGCAATGCAAAATATACCCCATTTCGTTGAGTGTATTATTTGCTTCTGTGGCTGAGCGATTAACGTTTACGAAGAGACGAATATAATGATCTGTGCTGTGGGAAAACTTTGCAGTAATTGCCATGTCTTGTTTACAAGCTGATTTAACGAGAGAACCGAAAAGCAATCTCAGAGCAACTTCTCGTGAATACTCACTTCTTAGGGGTTTTCCACCATATTTCCTCAAACAAGGATGAGGTTTAGCTCCACATAGAACAGCCATATCAGTTGCCGTCATGGCTAAAAAACCTCCATTAATCAGGGCTCTTAGCGCCGAATCTATGTATGTCACAGGCGATCCATAAGGATCAAGATCTATCAAATCTAGTCTCTTACCAGGTATCGAATGTAAATTCAGGAAGATATTCGCATCCATGCATTGAATATCAGTCTTGTTTTGAAGATTGTTATTCAATATATTGTAGAGAGCAAACAACATCGCATCTGGTTCTATATCATTTAAAAGCACAGAATTCATAGAGTCTATTTCAGCCGCATATCTTAGACCTCGAATTCCAGAACCAGTCAGAGGGTCAGCAATCCTAATTGATCTTTGAAGATGTGATTGAAAACATCGAGCAGCCAATACTGAAATGTCACGATTCAGACTCATTCGGGGATTATAGAAAACATTTGGATCGGTAGTTTTATGGTCAGACTCTGCGGGTAGAATTAATTTAATTGAGCCCTCGATAACATTCGTGGTCTTGAAGGGAAATGTGGAATAGATGGCTACACACCTCTGGTATAACTCATAACCTTTTTACTATCAATATTGACCTCAAATAGTCTTGATAAATACTGCGGCAGAATAAGGTATGGCAATTATGTGCGAAGCAATAATGGTTACAGGCATGCCAGGTATAGGTAAGACTACTTTAATCTCAAATGTTATTGAAATTGTCAAAGACAGAGGATACATTGTTGGAGGTATGATAACTCAAGAAATTAGAGATAAACAGAAGCGACTTGGATTTGAGATATTAGATATTCATACTGGCAAGAAAGGGATTCTTGCGCACACTAGTTTAAAAAAAGGTATTAAAATAGGAAAATATGTGATCAATGCCGTAGATCTAAGTGAAGTCGGAGTTACTGCAATAACAAACAGCTTGAATCAGCCAGAAATCGATTTAATTGTCGTTGATGAAACTGGACCCATGGAAATTACTAGTGCGAATTTTAGAAAAACCGTAGCTATGGCAATTCGTGGAAGCAAGCCATTCCTAGGAACGGTCCAATTCAAATTGCGGAACAATTTCATGAAAATCCTGGATCTTACTGATCTGCCAAAGATCATTGAAATAACACATGAGAATCGGAATAATCAGATTGATAAAATATCGAAGGAAATATTGAAAATAATTGAAAAGAAGTATTAAATCGAATATTTTTTGTAATATTGAATTCAAGAGATTTATCAAGGATATGATTGGAGGGCAATTTAAATAGTCTGCATCGCTGGCGTGGACGAGGCTGGGAGAAAGTCAAACATTTGGCTTCCCAAAAGGTCCAATTATAGGTCCACTAGTAATTGCAGGATTAACTATTAATGAAAATCAGGTTTCCCAGCTTTCTAATCTAAAAATCAAAGACTCAAAACTTCACACAAGAAAATCGCGTGAAATGTTAACGCCAAAAATAATCAGTCTTGCAAAGGAACATGTGTTGTTCGAGATCGGGCCTCAGGAGATAGATTCAATTGTTCTAAGAGGAAAACCATTAAAACGATTAAATCAATTGGAGGCGAAATTCGTAGCAAAAATTCTGGATAGACTAAAACCTGATGTAGCATATGTTGATGCTCCAGATAGAAGTCCTGAAAGATTTGCGTGTCAAATAATTCAAAAGATCAGTCTACCTATGAAAATTATTTCCGAACATAAAGCAGATCAAAAATATCCCATCGTCTCTGCTGCATCGATCATTGCCAAGCAGAAAAGAGATGAGGTAATTGAGGGTCTTCATGAGACTTACGGCGATTTTGGTTCCGGTTATCCATCGGATCCAAAAACTAGAAAATTTCTAAAGAAATGGATCATGACTGACGGATGTAATCTTCCAATAATAAGAAGAACTTGGAAGACTTTGAGTAATATAGCGTCTGAATTATAGTTTGGAAAGGGGTTCCGGTTTTCCAAAACCTATCACAATAAGAGTGTGAAACATACGGATTAATTCCGATAAGTAGGGTTTAAAAATATGAAATGTGTCCTCTTCCTCATATTCATTAAAATCGTGATCGGTCAGTTCTAGAGCTTTTTTAAAGTGAACTCTTCGAGTTTGTTTCCCATTACTGTATAGATGGATTTTCCAAGGTCAAATCTTCTTTGTATGATGATAGGGAGTTGAATTTTATCTTGGAGATGTGAAGGTACAATTTCAGATAATTTCACAATC
>DAOUZW010000106.1 GCA_030671315.1 Candidatus Bathyarchaeota archaeon | reverse complement strand
CTGTGAAATCTACAAGCAGAAAAGTAGCTGAAGAATCAGGTTCAGACCTAATTCTAGTTGATGGGCCTCCAGGAATAGGCTGCCCAGTAATAGCATCAATGACAGGGGCTGACTCTGCACTTGTTGTAACTGAACCGACACATGCAGCGACAATGAGTCTAGATCGCATATTGACTGTTCTGGAACACTTTAGAATTCCCATTAATGTTGTAATAAATAGATACGATCTAAACCCAGAATATACACAGCACATGGAGTATTTGATCAAAACAAAATGGAAAAAATCTGTCTTAGAGAAAATACCCTTCGATGAAAATATGCTACTCTCACTCTCCAAAAGAATTCCCATCGTAGAATATGAACCCAACTGCAAAGCATCTAAAGCTCTACAATCTCTCTCAGATAAGATCCTAAAGGTGGTCTGATGAAAGGAAATATTTTTGAAGTTTTCAATAGGAAACCAGTGGAAATACCGATTGTAGCAGTCACTGGCGGTAAAGGAGGCACTGGCAAAACAACTGTAGCAGTCAACTTGACAGTTACTTTAAGCAATAAAGGGCGTCGCATTCTGCTTGTGGACACAGATGTAGACTCTCCAACAACAGCAATAGTTTATGGAATTGAATCAAAACCTGTAGAAGAAGTAAAAATTTTCACTCCAAAAATTAATGAGGAAAAATGTACCAAATGTGGAAAATGCGTTAATGCTTGTCGTGCACATGCACTAATTCAAATCACAGAAAAATCTCCCATGTTCTTCGAGCAGTTATGCTCAGGATGTGAAGCATGCATCTTGGCTTGTCCTCACGGAGCAATAGAAAATGGAGGAAAAACTGTCGGATTAATTAATCAATCTTCTAACAATAACGTGACCCTTATTGGCGGTGAATTGAAGCCAAATGAAGCAAGGTCAGCACAAGTTGTAACAGCAACAAAAGACTTTGCATTCAAAAAAACCACCAAAGAAAATTTTGATATGATGGTGGTTGATACGCCTCCGGGAACTCATTGCAATGTAGTCCAGAGTCTGAGATGCGCTGATCTAGCTTTAGCTGTCACAGAACCCACACCTCTTGGAATATACGATCTAGATTTGATTCTTCAGTTAACAGCCAGACTGAAGATCCCAACTCATGTGGTTATCAACAAGGCTGATGCTCCTGGACATGATAAAGAAGGTGTCCGTGAAGTTGTGAAAAGATATGAAGCTCAAGTAATCGGTGAAGTTCCATTTGATAAGAAATTATTCCAAGCTCCCGTGGATGGGAATCCTTTCATAACAACATATCCTGAATCAAAAGTCTCAAAAGCTTTTATGAAAGTTGCTGAATCAGTCGTGTACCAAATCACTAAACATTAAGGGGCTTCCATTCTATTCTAAATAGCGCGCGCTTGAACTCATTTTAGTTAAATTATTTAACTGATTCATTTTTTTAATTTCTATTTTCTGAAGGAAATGTGATTCAAACGTATTACTACTTTTTATTGAATAAATGTAAAAAATTAGGATGATGCTCGATTGAATCGAATTTTAGTTGTAAAATATATTACAGAAAAAAGTTAAATTGTATTACTTTTTTTATATACTTGATAAATATGATTATTGAAGGAATACCCTGTCCACATTGTGAACAGATCTTCAGTTTAGACGAGTATTACCTCCATATTCACATTACTGCTCCTTGTAAACAAGAAATCGAGATTTGAACTAACTATAGTGTTTGGACAATTTCGTACAAGATTTTGGTAGTAATGGAATTCAAAGTCAAGGTTCTGTAAAATGGAGGGTGTGCGAATCAAGTTTTTGTCGTTTCTGCTGCTGTCGACATTGATACAGACCTGTTTCATTACATATGTTAATTCTCAGACACCAACTCACTCGGTATTTGTTGAAATATTTTCAAGCACATGGGCAGAACCATGTAGAAATGAGCAATCAATAATTCAACAACTAACGGAGAATAGCAGTCATATAGCACACTTTGTTGTTTATCATCTCCAAGATATCTGGAGCACAACAGATGGCGTCGAAAGAGCGACTGAACTAAACATTCACTTTGTTCCTTCGCATGCTTATGACGGAGGATTCTCAAGAAGTAGTGGCTTAATCATCAATGCATCTGAAATCGAGTTGCAATCCTCTAGGAATGTCCATCTGATTGAGCTAACAGTTACGAAAGCGATTAATGGAACCCTATTAAGTTCTCAAGTCTTCGTAGCTGAAAGAAATGGCTACTCATTCCGCGGACAAGTCATTGCTTATGTTATAGAGAATGATATGATTTATAATGGCACCAGATGGGATTCAGTTTATAGAGCCCAAATTTTTGAGCAAGGGATCTTCCTCAAGCCGAACTCGTATGAGGTCATCTCGGGAAACTGGTCTATTCCAAACCATGTCAAAGCTAACGACATTGAGATCATAGCAGTCGTATTTGATAAGACTACTACAGGCCAATATGGTCCGTATGCTATCCAATCTGCGTCTTGTCAAGATAGCGAACTAGCAATTTCTGAATTCAATAATTGGATTCCACTTTTAATTACATCCACTATTCTTATCACATTATTAATGTCCAAGAGAATTAAAGTTCGTCAAGATCTAATATCCTAGTAGATCAAAACTCTAAGTGGGAAGAATATCAACAGATGAAAAGATCGATGATAAAACGGGAATCCTTTCTCATGTATGCGATCACCAGCTATGGGGGATATATGTAAGGAGAACCATTCGATTTTTCAGAATTAAAGCGAGAGTTGGAATATCTAATTTTAAACGCGTTATTTTTATCCTTTCTAGCTGGTATCGCTACAACTATAGGAGCGATTTTTGGACTATTTGTTAGCAAACCAAGCCGAAGATTTATCGGGTTTACCTTAGGTTTTTCTGCAGGTGTCATGATCCAGATATCTTTTGTCGAGCTTCTGAGAAGCTCTATTGATTTAGTGGGCTTTCTAACAGCTAACGTATTCTTCATCGGTGGCATGTTTCTCGTCTTTGTATTCGATATCGCGATACCCCATGAATATATTGCAGAAAAGACGGCAAGCAGGGACTCTCGGCTTATGAAAACGGGTGTATTGACAGCTTTTGGGATCTCAATTCACAATTTTCCTGAAGGATTCGCAACCTTTGCAGGCGCCATGCATTCCATAGAAGTAGGCGTATTATTGACAATAGCAATCGCGATCCATAATATTCCAGAAGGATTCTCCGTGTACATGCCTATCTTTGCAGCTACCGGAAACCGCAAGAAAGCTTTCAAATATTCTTTTGCTTCAGGTATTTTCGAGCCTATTGGAGCTTTGATCGGGGCAATTTTTCTTCTCCCATTCCTGAGCGATTATCTGCTCAATTCTATACTTGCCTTCGTCGCAGGAATCATGGTATATGTTAGTCTTGATGAATTATTGCCAACTGCCTATGGAGATACTAAAGGACACCTATCTGCGATTGGATTAATATTAGGCATTATAGTGATGACAATCAGCTTACTCGCGTTGAAGTAAGTGTGCCATGCTCTACTAAAATATATGAATTATTTTAGCTAGCCACACTAAGAAATGAAAATGTTCGTTTCGCTAAAACAAAAAAAAGAAAACGGAGTGAGAATTATTTCTTGTGGAGATATCCAAGTGTAAGACCATAAGCTGGATACGCTATTATTTCGAATAAGAACGAGCGCGCTTACAAATAATAATGTGATATATCCTTTTTAATGATCTAAAAATGAAAGGTTAATTTCAATAATAAATTGAAACCAAAATAGTTAGATGCCTTCGTGTACGGTCATCGTTAGAGTGCTTCTAACTTCTTTTATTCTTCTAATCTTGAAAGTCAAAATCTCCTTAAGTTTCTCCATATTTTCAGCTTCCACCTTAACAATAATATCGTAAACCCCATAGACCAAATGTACCTCGCTGATGTTTTCTATGGCTCTTAGATCTTTTAGTAAGACTTTTTCTTTGCCTGATTCTGCGTTAATCATGACATAAGCTATAGGCATGTCTTACTGACCCCGATAATATTCTCCGAATGTTTGATCATAAACAATTAGTCGTTCACTGTTAGATGTTATTAACCTACTTTTATATCACGCACTTAAATGACAAATATTGTTATGTGCCATAGCACATATTTAATAATATTGCTTAGATCAGAGTCCTCACTATATCTGAAAAATTCTTTTAATCGTAGCGCACTCTAATGGTTTGTGTTGATTGATTTTTTTAAAGCAGCTCTCGCAAGTATTCTTGTAGAATCTAGTACGGGCAAAGGTGAATCTTTTTGAGATATCAGAAGTGGTAGTTCGGTACAACCCAATACGACGGCATCACATTCATACTGTTTAAACTCTGCGATTATTTTACAGAGGTATTCGCGCGTATTTGAGGATAGGATACCTCTAACTAATTCTGTAAAAATTATGCTGTTAATTTGTTCACGCTGTTTCACTTTAGGAATTCTGCTCTTAATACCTACCCTAGCGAGTTTATTTGGATAAACGCGTGATTCCATTAGATAACTTGTACCTAAAATTCCAAGGTAATAGTAACCTCTATGTTTCGCTTCGACCGCTACTTCTTCAGCTATATGAAGCCATGGAATTGGTGATTTTTCCTTAACGAGATCAAATGCTTGATGAATTGTGTTATCTGGGCATATTGCGAAATCGGCTCCCGCTTTCGTCAGTTTATTTGCTGAGCATAACATTAGGTTGGCTACACCTCTCCAATCGCCCGTCTCAATATGTAGCATGTATTCACTTAGTGAATGAGTGTGCATGGTAATTTCAGGATGGGCTTGTCTTCCCATCATTTCCTCACCCTCTACACAAATCGTACGATAACATAATGCGGCCCCTTCAGCACTGCACGCTACAATGCCAATATGTTTAGTATTCATCCCATTATCCTTC
>DAOUZW010000054.1 GCA_030671315.1 Candidatus Bathyarchaeota archaeon | reverse complement strand
TCTCGTATATCTTTTCCATAATTGGTTAACGCATTTAACATAGATTTGCTTAAACCTGCATAATCTTTAGCGAAACTTGGTTTCAATCCAAGTGACATGCCTAGGACATCTGCTATATTGAGACCTATTCCATCAGTGTATGGTCCTGATCCCCACCCGAAGACTGGGATTGATAATTTGTCAGTGACAATTTGAGCGATTTCTGTCGTTGCAAATTCTATAACTAATGAAAATGCGCCGCTTTTTTCTATAGAAATTGCATCATCTAGTATTTTCATTGCATTTTCCGCTTTCTTCCCTTGAACTTTATAACCACCTGAGAGTGATGCTGATTGCGGAGTCAATCCTATGTGGCCGCATACGGGTATTCCCGCTTCACTAATAGTTTGAACCCTGTCACAGACTTCTTTTCCACCTTCAAGTTTTATGGCGTCGACACCTGATTCCTTCATGAAGCGGCCTGCGTTTTTTAGCGCATCATCGACATTCTGATATGACATGAATGGCATATCGCCCATTACAAGAGATCTCTCTGTAGCTCTCACAACGGCTTTGCAGAATATTATCATTTCATCCATTGTGACGGGCACAGTATTATTGTAGCCTAATGCGGTCATGCCGACGCTTCCATCTCCAACCAGGATCATGTCTACTCCAGCTTTGTCGGCAAAATACGCAGTTGGATAATCGTATAGGCTTAATGCAACTATTTTCTCTCTATTCTTTTTCATACTCATTAAATCACGAATTGTAACTTTTTTTACAGCCATTCAGTTCACATCCTTTAAATTAATTCAAATCTGCAAATATAAGATGTAATGGAAAGCATTACAAAATTTACTAAATTAAGTTAACTAAATTAAAAGCGCTGTTTCTATTTTCTTTTTTTCTTGATAACTTTCTTTGCAGCTTTGATAATGTCAGTGATATTCATATTATATTCTGTTGCTAACTCTTCCATATTACCGGTCTGACCGAAAACATCTCTAACACCTATCCTGTGAATGGGAATTGGATAGTTCTCTGATAATATTTCTGTTATACTTCCACCTAATCCTCCGATTACGCTGCTATCTTCAACAGTTACAATTGCTCCAGTTTCTCGAGCTGAATTCTTTATTGTTTCTGTGTCAAGTGGTTTGATTGTATGAAAATTGAGAACTTGAACATCTATTTTTTCTCTTTCAAGAATTTTTGCCGCTTGTAATACTTTTGACATCAAGATTCCTGTTACTGCAATAGTTACATCTTTTCCTTCTTTCAATAATGTAGCTTTTCCAATTTCAAAAGGATAGTCATCATTATAGATGATTGGAGTTTCTGGTTCAGCCAGTCTGATAGCTACTGGTCCGTCAAAGTATGCTGCAGCTTTTGATGCTTTTTTTGCTTCCACAGCATCTGAAGGCGAAAGTAACACTAGATTAGGTAATGCTCGTAATGCAGCTATTTCTTCAATTACTTGATGTGACGCTCCCATGAAATCCCAGAACATGCCAGTATTGCATAGAATGATATTGACATTGTATTTGTCGAAAGCTATTTGTCTAATTTGGTTATATGCTCGACCAATAGCAAATATGCTGTGGCAATGTGTGAACGGGATCTTGCCTCCTTCTGCAAGTCCTGCAGCCACAGTCATTAGGTTAGCTTCAGCGATTCCTATGTTGATTATTCTTTCAGGATATTTTTTCCTGTAATATGGTCCTGCTTGTCCTTGTGCAAAGTCTGCATACAAGATTAAAACATCAGAATTTTCATCACCTAATTCTACTAGGGCTTCATTATGTCCAGAATACATAGTTCTAGATTCACTGAAAGAGTCTCTGAGAAATTCTAACATATTATGATCCCATCAACAAAATACTATGTCAAGGCCTTCATTGCTTCGTCGTACATCTCATCAGTCAAAGGTGAGAAGTGTACTTTATTTTCAAAACTTGGAACGCCTTTTCCCTTAACAGTATTGGCTATGATTATACTGGGTTTGTTTGTTAATTTTTTAGCTTCTTCAAGTCCATCTAGAATCTGGCCAAGATCATGACCGTCTACTTCTATGACGTTCCATAGAAAGCTTCTCCATTTTTCAGATAGAGGTTCTATCTCTATTATGCTATCTACAGCACCAGTGGACTGGTACTTGTTTCTGTCTATGATGGTGGTTATGTTGCTAAGTTTATAATGTCCTGCTGATAGAGCGGCTTCCCATATTTGTCCGCCATCACATTCGCCATCTCCAATTATGCAATAGACCCTATTTCGTGGAACAGTAGTACCATCTGAGGTTTTTTGGCTGAATAGTTTCGCTGCAATAGCTTCTCCCACGGCAAATGATAGACCTGTGCCAAGAGAGCCTCCAGAGTAATCAACTCCAGGAACTGTTCTTTGACTATGCGCCTGTAATATTCCACCAAATTTTCCATATGTGGAGAAATATTTTTTTGGAAAATATCCTGCTTCACCTAATGCTGCATAATGCATCTCACAGCAATGGGCTTTAGATAAAATCAGGCGATCTCTTTCTGGCCAGTCTGGTTTTTTAGGATCGATCCGCATATGATGGAAAAGAAGCGCCGTGAATATTTCAGCTTCTGAAAAAGATCCTCCAATCCAACCTTTTCCAGCATATCGAATAATTTCAATAGTGTGCTTTCGAAGGAGTTTCGCTTTTCCTTCTAATTCTTTTATTAGCTCAGGGTCATGACTCACCTTTATCACTTCGGTAAAATGCGTTTCAAAATTTGTGAGACCTACTATCAACTGCCTATCGGCAGTTTAATCTGTATTCCTCCTGCGATTTTATCGGGTTCCTTCTCAACCTTGCTTTCCCTAATTTCTGCTAGAAAAAGTTCAAGCGTTGTATAAACTATGGCTCTATCTAAATGTCCCCCAAGAATACTTCCGTCATGTGTTCCAAGTGTAATATGAATGTGTGAAATTAATTTTTCACCTGCTGGTAGGATGTTTCCTTCCAAAGTCAATACTTCGAAAGGCCCGGTTTCTTTTACTACTGTTATTTTGTCTTTACCGAAAGGAAGTCCAGAATTTTTCTTAACACCAAAAAAAGTTGCTTCATAAACGCTGCCGATTGCCGATAAAATGACAGCTCTTTTTATGCCATTTTGGTTCATTACTTCTTCTATCTTTTCTCGTATCTCATCTTGAGGTTTCAATCTAACAATTAATACATTGCTCAGATCAATTAAGTCGAAATATTTTAGAGCCATTTTTAGAATACCCTCTCTAGATGTGCATCTTCTTGTTTCGTTTTATACAATTCATTTGCTCCGCTAAGATATACACATTCAATAATATTAATTGAATAATGGTTGGAGAGATCTTTTATCAGGCGCCGCTGGGTTTTTCCATTAGTTTTGTTTTTCTAAGTATTTTTCCTTCACTATCATTTGGTTTTCGCGCTAATGTATCTGAATATTTTTCAATCTCTCTAGCTTCATCTGCGAGACGTGCAGCGGCTCGTATTATTTCATGGCCTGAAGTTACTAGTTGAACATATTTTTCCCAATCTTTTTCAATGAAACAGCCTTGAAAGTTCAGTTCTCCAGCACGTCGTGCCATTTCATATGCAGATGCTGCCTTGGCTTTGGCATATGGATTAGTAAAGGAAGCTGAGTTAACTGCTTTACTTCTTGTCACTATGACTTTTGGAAGCTCTGGGGATTCTTTTTTCTTTATGGTTTCTATTAATTTGGAGATCTCTGTTCTTACTACTTCAAAGGCTCCTGAAATAGCAAGTATTTTTATGATGTCGGAGTTGAAACATGCCATCTCAGTTGGGTCCAAGAATTCTTTTCTGGCACCGATCATAACGTCTCCTTCAACTATTATGTATCCGATTCCAGCTTCTTCCATTGTTTTGGTTGCTTTTTTAGCAGGATTATCAGAAACGGTTACAGTCGGTATCTTGGTTTCTTTGAATATTTCCATGGCTTTTTTTGGACCTGGAAGAGCAGCATTAGGAGTGGATAATACGATTAGATCTGGTTTGTATTTTACAACTTCGTCTGCTATAGACAAGCAACTAGTAGGATCCATTTTTGAGCCGGATCCAAAAGATCTAACTTCGATGTCTTTTCTTTCAGCTCTTTCATCAAATATAAATTCTAGTAATGGACTGCAAGCAATATTGCCGACTTTTGCGAAACCAATTTTCAACCTATATCCCCTTTGCAGAAATAATAGATTCTACTAATAAACTCATATTATTGATCTCCTTGAACCAAAAATTCCCATTAATAACTATACAATGAGAGACATCGATGTGACCTTTTTTCCATTGACTTTCAAATACAATAGGGGAAGCTTTAAGGAGAATAATGATTATCCAAATTGTCGAGTGAGGTATTTTGGTTTCTGTTGACATTGAAGATACTTTCGCAGAAGCCTTTCCAATGATAGTTGGGAGAATTCTAATAACTGCTGAGAGTGAGAAATGGGCTCAACAGGCCGCTATCAGTGCGACGGGTTTTGCTTCTTCTATAATTATGTCTCCCGCTGAGGCGGGTATTGAAGGTGTACCAGTTCCTCCAGATAAAACGCCAGATGGAAGACCAGGAGTTAATATTCAAATATATCATAGAACTGGTCATGAATTCAAATCTCAGATGCTTACTCGAATCGGTCAATGCATTCTGACATGTCCGACTACTGCTGCATTTGATTCTATTTATGGTGCCAAAAAACGTCTCAAGATTGGTAGAGCAATTCGACTCTTTGGTGACGGTTATCAAAAGAAGGATACACTCGGAGATAGGACGATCTGGAGAATACCAGTGATGGAAGGGGAATTCATTATTGAGGACAAATTTGGTGTTCGGCGCGGAGTAGCTGGGGGAAATTTGTTAATAATGGCGGATACTTTAAAAAACGCTCTTTCTGCGACTGAAAGTGCCGTTACCGCAATTAGATCTGTTGAAGGAGTTGTAACTACTTTTCCTGGTGGAATATGTCGTTCAGGTTCGAAAGTTGGTTCAAATAAGTATAAGTTGCCTGCGTCAACGAATCATCCGTTTTGTCCTGCTATTCGTGGAAGCATAGAAGACTCTAAAGTCCCTGATGGAGTTGGTAGCATATATGAAATTGTTTTCAATGGAATTGATCTTGCATGTGTTAAGAAATCTATGGCTGAGGGAGTAAAGGCTGCATCTTCGGCTGAGGGTGTAGTAAAAATTTCCGCTGTCAATTTCGGAGGAAAGCTCGGACCTTATAAAATATCTCTTCGAGAAATGCTTTGATTATCAAGCATCTATTTACTATTTAGACAACTCTCCATTCTATTTCATTATTGTTGCAATTATTGGTGATATTATTACCAATAGATACTGGATCCACACATACCAAATTTGATAGTGTCCCCATCCTATACCAAATCCATATACCAAAAGAGGAACTTCTATAATGAATGTAATTATTGCCAGTAGGGTTCCAAGTGTAAGTCCAATTTTAATGGGATTTTCTGGCTTTTGTTTAAAGTAGTAATATTTTACCAGTAGGAATAGTATAATTGCTGAGACTATCCACCATACCACGATTATAACTTCAGGCATAATGGATCTTGCTATGCCACCGAAAAGAAAAGTCACTGCATAATAAACTATCCCAATAATAATTGGTTTTTCGAATTGATATTTTCAAACACAATTAACACCTCATTACATTTTATTGATTCATTTACTCATTCTTTTTGTATTAACATAGGTTTGAATGAATGTAATTCATATTGACATTCACAATTGTATAAAATCATCCATTTTGATAATATAGGACCGTTAAATTATAAAGAACGATATTACTATTGAAAATAATATTCACTATAGATTGAAAGGTGTGTAATCTGGCTACTGTCTCTATCGTCAAAAAAAGAGCACCTGAAGGTGTAATTGAAGCCATAGACCTACTTGGAGGCGTCAACAAATTTTTTGTTCCCGAAGATTTCGTATTAATCAAGCCTAATGTTTGTGGTGGTGTTCCAGGAAAAGTTGGAACTTTCACTAGTTTAGAAGTGATCTCTGGAATCACTTCAGTTTTAAAAAATAAAGTTAATCGCATAGCTATTGGTGAAGCCGATTCGTCAATGTATATTGCCGATAGAATGTTAAAAGAAAATAAGATTATTGATTATTTAGAAGAGCTTGGTGCTGAAATTGTTAATCTAAGTAAAGGAGATATGGAAGAAGTTCCAGTTCAAGATGGATATGTATTAGAATCTATCAAAGTCAGTAAGATATTGACTGAAGCGACTAAGATCATATCTGCTCCGATAGCAAAAACTCATACCACAACTCAAGTCACACTCAATCTGAAGAACATGTTTGGTGTACTACCAGAAAAAAAGAAGGCGCGATTTCATACAAAGATCGATCCAATATTATCCGATATTGTGAAAACTTTTCCTCCAACCCTCTGTGTTGTAGATGCAATAGTTGGTTTAGAAGGCTTTGGACCATTCCATGGAGAACCCATAAGATTAGATCTGATTGTAGCAGGTGATAATGCAGTCGCAACAGATGCCGTAATGGCTAATATAATGGGTTTTGACCCTAAGAAAATTATGCATCTCAGATTAGCATCTGAAGCAGAGTTAGGACCTATCAATTTAGATGAAATAAGCATTGTTGGAGAAAGTATTCAAGAAGCTAAGACAGAGTTTAAGAAATCGATGCAGGAACCATTCTCAAGAGCCATAGCTAGAATTCCCGGTTTAGGTCATTTATTCACTCACTATGCGTATGAGAATGCGGTAAAATCTTGGAAAAAGAAAATGAAAGAAACTCAAATCAAAGTATAGTGTTACGTGAGTTTCCAACATTATATGAATTAAAGGTCCAATTTTGGAGGCTCTCACCAGATAAGACACACACAAGCATAATATGGACTCTCAATATTTCTTTGGAGTCTTAGACATCCCTAGGATTTCTCGAGCTTCAGCAGGTGTTGCAATAGGTCTGTTCAGTTCTTTAGCTATTCTAACAGTCCTTTCGACGAGTTGGGCATTGCTCTTTGCGAGGTTTCCTCTTGAGTAGTATACGTTGTCTTCCAAGCC
>DAOUZW010000158.1 GCA_030671315.1 Candidatus Bathyarchaeota archaeon | reverse complement strand
CTGGAATATACCCATTGTCGAGACTGCTACTGCAGTTGCGATCGGCGCTATTATACCTGCGATCCTTGCTAAAGCTCCGGCCCATCCAGCACCAGTCGCTCTAATTCTCGTCGGATATAATTCAGGTGTATATGCATATGTCACAGCCCATGCACCTAAATTGAAAAACGATATAGCTCCTCCAAAAGCAATTATCGACAATTCTCCAGTACTAGTCCCAAAGAAATAACTTGCTATGCCAGCGAGTATCATATAACTAACGAGTATCGGTTTTCTTCCTACCTTATCAATCAGAAATGCAGCACTCAAATAACCCGGTATCTGTAAAGCCGTTATCATCACGGTATACCATAAGGCTCTCACTAAAGTGAAACCTTGCTCACTCAGGACAGTGGGTAGCCAAATGAAAATTCCATGGTAAGAATATGCTATACAGAACCATAAGACCCAAAGCATGATCGTTCTTCTTCGAAACGCTACTGACCAGAGCTCTTTAACTGATACCTTAGAGGAGATACGTTCAATTGTACTTTTTGACTCTGGGAAAGAATGTTTTTTCAGTATATCTCTTGCGTGTTGAGCTTTACCTTTTACTTCGAGATATCTAATCGATTCTGGCATATATTGGTGTACTAATATCACGAAGCTCAGGCTGATGAAAAGGATTGGAAAGATCGACCTCCAACCATATATTGGTAATATTATGAATGAAATGGCACTTATCAGGAGTGCCCCAAAAGACCATGAACTTTCAAGTATTGCAACGAAAGTGCCTCTTCTTTTTGCTGGGATATATTCTGACATCCATGTACTTAGGACAGGCATCAAACCTCCTGTTCCAAGACCTCCAAGAAAACGTAAGACCATCATGGAATTTAGATCCCATGCAAAGGAACAGAGAGCGGTGAAAAGTGAATATGTAATGATTGTTGCTTGGACAGTTTTTTTTCTACCAATATTATCGGCTAAGTAGCCTATTCCCGAAGCTCCAATGAACATTCCGACATAGTGAGCGGTTGCCAACAATCCAAGAGTGGGAAGAGAAAGCCCCCATTCTGTCCTGATCAATGGAGCAGTGAACGCAATTATCATTACAGCAATTGCATTGAAAGACCAAGCTAAACTACTGACACCCAAGAATCTGTAGTGGAAGAGACTGATCGGAACTTTTTCGAGACTATCGTGCAGAGACATGTGAAAGCTCACATCTTTGAAATGCCTGTCTATCAATATGCAATATCGGTAAAAAGATTGATGGATGGTCTGATCTACATCATGTAGAATCAATCTTTTATAAACAAGGTTGCGCTAAGGCGTCCATCATGGCTAATCAGATAAATGCTGTTTCATCGGTTGACGAATCAGATGAAACGACTAAGCGCAAGATTGTCTGGAAAGCTAGATCTGCTTTTGCTTGTTACATAATTGTCATTGCTGGAATTCTCTTAGCTTCGATGTTTGTTGGCTTGATTTTGAGACATTTTGGAATTGATCTAATGGATCCTTCTTTTCCTCTTGCACTGATATCCATCCCTGTCAATGAACTTGTAATATTGCTAATAACACTGGCATTTGCTAGAAGAAGTGGCGCTAATATTAGAAATCTCGGACTTAGAAAAGTATCAATTCGCTTATCCCTCATCATGATAGTTGTTGCTGTATCGATGCTAGCATTGACAGCAGCTGTTGCGTTTGCCCAGACAACAATTTTGGGACCAGATCCATCTGAGGAAATGTTTTCCAAGATGGTATCTCCTAGAACTCCACTTCAACTTATCATTCTAGTAGCATTGTCTCTTGCTGTAGTAGGCCCAGTAGAAGAATTATTTGCAAGAGGCTATATGCAGAGTGGGCTCGAAGAATCCTTTGGCAAAACCAAAGGTTGGTTGATGGCTTCAATTCTTTTTGGCATGTTACATGCATTGAACATTACAAGGGCTATCGCACCGACATTGGCCGCGGGGCTCGTGTTAGGATTAATCTGGCAGAAGACTGACCGAAATACGACTGCATCAGCAATAGTTCATGGCGTTTACAATTCGATCGCGTTAGCTATTGCTTTCTTTTTTGTAGCTTGGTAATTTACTGATATCTGATGTTTAAACATAGGCTCAGGAGTATTCCGAATATAGTACGAGTTTTTCTTCTTCATCTCTGAGGTATACTGCATCTGCTTTATTGTTCCAAACTGCACCTTTCTTGCTCCAAAAAATCTCATTTTCTGTATTGGATCCTGAACCTGTGTGAAGTGTTACAACTTCATTAGTGGGCAAGATAAATTCTTGGAAAGTGAATATGTTGCTGCCTTCATCCTTAATTGTCCAATCAGTCATATCCATTTGTGCATCTCCGATATTTTGAAGAATAACATATTCATCATTGAGATTTTCATCATCATTGCCTTCTGCATTGTAATTAAATTTCAGAAGAATGATATGGCCAGTGTATCGACTCTTTTCCCATATACCCAATTCTTGTAGTCTTGCGCTAGTTTCTGCTTCTTTTAGTTGATTCTCATATTTCAGACCAGACTCCCTGAAGACATGAGCATACCCCTCTTCTACTAACCAAAGATTAACGAAAACATCATCAACAAATACGTAACGAAGAAGACGGTCATGGTCATCTAGATCCTCGAAATCAGATTCCAATCGGACATTCTGCAACAATATCAATGATTTTACAATTTCTTTAGCGCTAATATACTGTAAAGATCCTCTTTCTGGCGCATTTATTCCAATTAGTCTTATTTTAGAGCCATTTTCAAGTATAATTGTATCACCATCAATCACTTCTACAACAATATTGGACTTATCAAACGTTTGATTCAAAAATTCGTCATAATCAGACATATTTTGAATTACCGATTTTTCATTGTCCATTCGCCACATTGTATCTAGTTTAGGAGTCGTCAAATAAACAAAAAAATAGAATACCCCACAAATAATTAAGATCAACAGAATTGTTAGCAGTACGTGACCTACTCTAGTTTGCTTAATAATTCTCCAATCTAAAGCGTCATAATATTTTTGACACAAGTCGAATTAGTCCTGATCAATCATAGATTTGAATTTTTATTTGTTCCTAATGTTTATTTGATTTTTTTCGAAGTTCTATTGCAATCATGCCATAATACTACAGTTTTAAATCTGAGATCATTCACATTTATGTTCTTGGTTGTTTAATCTTGCCTAAGAAAAAATCAAAAAAGAAAGGCAAAGTCAAGAAAGGGAAAGCAAAAAAGGCTAAGCCAAAAAAGGCTAAGCCAAAAAAAGCTAAACCCAAGAAAAAAGCCAAACCAAAGCCAAAAAAAGCTAAACCCAAGAAAAAAGCCAAACCAAAG
>DAOUZW010000157.1 GCA_030671315.1 Candidatus Bathyarchaeota archaeon | reverse complement strand
AGAGACTACCAGCGGAGTAATCAGACTCAGAGCAATGGCAACATCAAAAAAATTGAGATACCCAATAATAGCTGTCAATGATGCTTACACAAAATATCTTTTTGATAACAGATATGGAACGGGTCAAAGCACAATAGACGGGATCCTAAGAGCAACAAGCCTTCTCATAGCAGGAAAAGTATTCGGAGTAGGTGGTTACGGCTGGTGTGGAAGAGGAATAGCTACCAGAGCGCGTGGCATGGGCGCAAATGTAATTGTCTCCGAGATTGATCCAATTCGAGCTCTCGAGGCAGTTATGGATGGATTCAGAGTTATGCCCATACAAGAAGCAGCAAAGATTGGAGACATATTCGTTACAGCAACAGGTGATGTCGGGGTGATAACCCAAAAGGAAATGCAATTAATGAAAAATGGCGCAATTTTAGCAAATTCAGGTCATTTCAATATCGAAGTCAAAGTAGATGAATTGGAATCCATATCTACATCGAAAGAGTTGGTTAGACCAAATGTTGAAGAATATACTCTGAAAAACGGAAATAAATTATACCTTTTAGCAGAGGGAAGATTGGTAAATCTAGGCGCTGCTGAAGGTCACCCTTGTGAAGTAATGATGATGTCATTTGCCAATCAAGCACTTTGCGCAGAATACATTGCAAAGGAAGGTCATAGTTTAGATAAGAAAGTTCATCGAGTCCCTGAAGAGATCGATAAGAAAGTAGCCCAAATGGCTCTTGAAAGCATGGGAATACAAATTGATGCTCTAACTGAAGAGCAGATAAAGTATCTGAAAAGTTGGGAAGCTGGCACCTAAGATTCTATTTAATCTATTTAACACATTCTTCTCTTTTGATTAAAGAAATATATAGGACACGACATTTTCAATTCAAACCAAAACCAGAGAGGTGGGAATTATGCCAAAAGTAACAGTCGATAAAGACAAGTGTAATGGGGACGGAATATGTGTAAGCGTTTGTCCAGTTAGCGTTTTTGAAATGCAGAATGAGAAATCAGTGCCTGTCAATCAAGATGCCTGCATAGTATGTCGTGCTTGCGAAACACAATGCCCAACCCAAGCAATCACAGTAGAAGAATAGAAACTGCACACTAGCTAGTACAATTTTAACCCATCTTCTTTTACTAGTAGAAATAATCGAGATAGGTCATTTCTATTAGTAGTTGAGCCTATTCACTTCTAAATTGAGTATTAAATAAATTATTTTTTACAAACTTGTATACTCACACCAGCTATGGCACACACAATAAAAAAACAATATTGTGTAATTATTTCTGAATTGTACTGGGCTTTATGTCCTTATCCATAAAAGCACATGGACCACCATGTCTTTGAATGCATTCGCGGCATCTGTCAATATCACACAATTCTGTGCTAAGATACTTTTCACCACCATCAGGAGCCATCGCAACCATAACTCCTTCCTCCAATTGTGTTGCCTTATTCAAAGCAACATGTAGAATTGCTCCGGTACTTGGCCCACAAAATACTCCTTCTTTCAAAGCAAGAACTCTGGCAGTTTCCTCAGCATCAGCTAATTTGACATAGTGTGTTTCATTTATACCAGCTTTATCGAATATTGAAGGCACATATTGAGTCTTAAGATTTTTAAGGCCTTGAATTGGAGTGTTTGTGTCGGGTTCTACCGCGATCATTCTAATCGCCGGATTCCTTTTCTTAAGATTACTTGACACACCCATGAGAGTTCCAGATGTTCCTATTCCAGCGACAAAGTGCGTAATTTTTCCTTTCGTATCACTCCATATTTCCTCAGCAGTAGTCTCCTGATGAGCTAACACATTATATTTGTTAGAGAATTGATCGGGCATAAAATATTTTCCTGGATCCCCATCAACAATCTTCTTGGCCAAATCCTCTGCACCATTCATTCCTTTTGAACCTGGAGAGAGTATAATCTGTGCTCCATGAACCATTAGGATCTTTCGTCTTTCCATAGTCATTGTCTCAGGCATAACAAGTACAAGCCCATATCCTTTGACAGCGCATGCAATCGCCAAACCTATTCCTGTATTCCCACTTGTGGGTTCGATTACTATCTTACCCTTTGTTAGAACACCTTCTCTCTCGGCATGCTCGATCATATATTTCGCTATTCGGTCTTTAATTGAGCCGCCAGGATTGAATTTTTCCAATTTTAAATATATGTCGATTCGAGGCTTCGACATCATATTATTGATTTTAACCATAGGTGTGTTGCCGACGAGTTCCAACATGTTATTCGCAATCATGATGTGCCTATATCGATTGAGACATATTGAAAAACATAAGCATAACGACGTTATAGCCATCTGAAATTTTCCAAATCTAATCAGCAAATGTTAAGAATCAACACAACAGAAGTGAAATTCATGAAAATATTGAAAAGTCCTTGGACCGCATTATATCCTTGCCCTGTTGTTCTTGTTACTTGCACAGATTCCAAGGGAACAGCGAACATCATCACTTTGGCATGGAATGGCATTGTCTGTTCCGAGCCTCCCACCATAGCAATAGGCATTCGTCCGCATCGCTATTCCTGTGGACTCATTGAAGATTCTGGCGAATTTGTCATCAACATCCCTCCCACAAATATCCTTAGAGAAACTGATTACTGTGGAGTTTTTTCTGGCGAGAATATAGATAAATTTTCTGAAACAAAGCTTACTTCTGAACCTTCGAAACAGGTTAAACCACCTCTCATCAAAGAATGTCCAGTCAACATGGAATGTATTACAAAAAGCAAAATCCCTTTGGGCAGTCATCATTTATTTTTAGGTGAAATAGTCCAAGTTCACGTAGACAAATCTATTCTTGACGACAAGGGAGCCATAGATTTCACTAAAGCTTCACCATTCGTGTATAATCAAGGAGAATATTGGAACTTAAACAAGAAAATTGGATTGCACGGATTCTCTGCAAAATAACTCACAGAGATTTTCAAATTGAGTAAATTGAATCAAGATAACACCGCTTTGTTGATTGTAGATATGCAGAAAGATAATGTTGGCAGATATTGTCAACAGATAATTCCTAGCATAAAATCAATCATAGCGAAAGCAAGAGAGAAAAAGATACCAGTGATATATGCATGCGACAGCAGATACACTGACGATTCACTCTTTGATAAACTTGGAAAAAAACCTCACACGATAAAAGGGACTGAAGGAGTGAAAGTCATAAATGAGTTGGCCCCACTACCAGACGATATAATTGTCGAGAAGAGAATGATGAGCGGCTTCTTTGGAAGCGACCTCGACTTCACCCTCAGACAAAAAAAAGTTAAAAAATTAATTATTACGGGAGTAAGAACTGAATTCTGTTTATTGAAAACAGTTCTTGACGCATTTGAATTAGGATATGAAC
>DAOUZW010000123.1 GCA_030671315.1 Candidatus Bathyarchaeota archaeon | reverse complement strand
AAAGATTCCATGCTCCCACCAACATCTAATTGATAACTTTCATCGATCTTTACCCCTCTTCTAGACAATGTGTTTAGAATAGTCTCATGTAGAACAGTTGAACCTATTTGGTCCTTAATATCATCACCAACTAGTTGAAGCTTAGCTCTTTGGTATTTTCTCTGCCATGCTTTATCTGATGCAAGTCTGCAAGGTGTAGCGTTAATGAACGAGCATTTTGCTGAAAGAGCTTCTTTTGCGTAATATTTTGTTGCTTTATTTGCTCCACTCGGTAAGAGATTTATTAGAATGTCAACCTCTTTTGTTCCGAGTAGCTTTTTAACATCAACTGGCTTAGTTTGGGCTTCCTGTATTTTTTCTTTTGCATAACTGCCTAATCCGTCAAGTAGAGGGCCTTTCTCTACAGTAACTCCAGTTTCGGGAACATTACTGAACTTTGGGGTGTTGTTTGGTGATTGGAAAATTGCTTTTGAAAGATCTTTTCCAACCTTATTGCTGTCCACATCTAAAGCAGCTACAAATCTCATGTCTTTTACTGAATATCGTCCAACTTTTTCCGTCATCAGTTCTGTGCGCAGTCGTTTCTTTGAACGTTCATAATAGTTCACTGCTTGAACTAATGCTGAAGAGCAATTTCCTACTCCTACTAAAGCTAAATTTATCTTCCTCATTTCAATAAAACCTCATCATCGTTACAGGATTTTGAAATTATCCGAATAAGATCTCATCACACCATGAAAGGTAGAGTTTCAACCTCTATCACTTTTGCATAGAAGTATTTTGCATCTGAAGTGTTGGATGTAAATTCCAATTTTTCACCTGCAGGTTTTGATGCATTATATCTTATGAACGGTTCTTGTAAAGATTCAGAAAGTTTGAGATAGAAAAATACTGGTAGTGCATCAGACTCATAATAATGCTCGAATGGAATAACAGCTCCAAGATATTCATCAGCATCTTTCTTAAAATGCCAGAGTGGAAATGAAATTGATTCCCTTATTGTAAGAGGAACTAGAGTACGAAGGAGAGATGTCAAATCCTTGACTTCCATCATCAATGGCTTGAGGGGTTTCGGAAAGTCACCATTAAGAGCTCTGAGAAATAGTTCTGGAGTTTTTTTGAAGTCAATTATTGAGGCATATCTATATCTTGCATCATCGAACGTGTCAGCATAGAGAAATTCTTCTCCATTTTCCTTGTCACTTCGATAAGCGATAAATGGTTTGTTAGGCTTTTCATCTGATAGGCAGGCTAAAAGTGGGAGGTCCCCATTCCAATACATGTATGCTGTAAAAAAACACAAGATAGAGGTATCCTTGTATGGAAGATTCCAAATTAGTTGTGAACCTTCATTTAATGCAAGAACTAACCTGACAAAGCTTTTCATGTCAGTCACTTTCACAGGAACTGGAGGTTTATCTGGCGCCAATTTTTACATCGCTCTCCTTGGATATATTCAAAAGGAAACCTATCTCGATAATAAGAGGTTTTCTAAGTATATTGAATTGACAACATAACTGAGATACAAGCCTTAAACATTATTCTAATTTGGAATGAGCCTGATTACGATCTTCTTCATTCACACTCTTGTCAATTTTGGGAGGTTTTATTGCAGATACAAGTATAATTAAAATGGTTCCAGCTATGATTGGGACAAGCCCTATGATCCAAGGCCCATCAGAAGTCCCAGTAGCCGAATACTTGAAATTAACTGGAAAAGTGCCATCAATTTTTAGCGCATATAATTTAATTGAATATTCAAACGGCCAGTCGGATGATAGAGGTATGATTACAACATAGAATTTGTCATTATTTCTTGTTAACCAATTAAGTTCAACAGCCACACTACCCGATCCCTCAGCATACACTGAACCTTCTGGAGGAATCCACAAACCTAACATTCTATCAAGAATTGTTTGATTGATTATCATGAGTCTAGCACTATCATTTTTATTTTTTAATGTAATTTCCACGTCAAATTGGGTGTCATTCTCTAATTGAGCGGGATAATAATGAAATCTCTGTTCTTCTTGGAGAATGTTATTTAGTTCTTTTATTCCAGTCAAATATACTGGTTTGAAAACAAGAAAATATTGATCGCCATTCTCAAAATAATAACTTAAAGTATCATTTCGTCCAACTTTTCGCATGAAAACTTCAACTGAAGTATTCTCACCGGTCTTAAATTTTTCAAAAGAATATTTGTCCATCAACATTGATTCAATCTTACCATTTTTCTGAACACATTCAAAAGAAACTACAAGATGAGTATTATCAGGGATATTGAAATCATGATATACAAGTTCGCGTCCTGGAGATAGAATTTCTTCTGTTTCTGGAATTGCATAACTTGATTTTGCCAGCACCAATATCCAGGATGCGCCAAACACAATACTGAACATTCCTATCAAAAGCAATATTTTTCCAAAGCGGATTAGTTTCATTAACTCCCCTTCTGCCAGTTTTCAAATTGGTTACTATTAGCTGTTATGTGTATTCCAAGTTGTAATTTCCCTGATGCACCATATACATGAAAACTATTTAATTACCAAATGAGTTTCGATATAAAATATACAGATCGGTTAATCAAGTAAGCGTTTTATTCCAATTCATCTTCTCATATTTTAGATATCTTTAATCAATCGTCTTAAGAAGCTGTAATCTATAGTCTGAGGCGAGAATTACTGTCTAAAAATAAAAAATACCATCCAAAAAAAATAGTTTTAATACTGAAAAAAAATGAAAGCCTACTTGACTGCCTAAGGAAACGTGGTACCAAATTACTTTCTATGTGTGGCGGACATGGCATATGTGGCAAATGCATTGTAAAAATTTACAGTTCAGAAAAGTTAACACCAACTACAACAGAAAAGAGGTTACTATCAAAATCAGATCTTGCCTCAGGTTACCGTTTAGCATGTTTAGTTAAAACACTAAAACCGACACAATTAAAAATCGAAATACCCCCAGAAAGTGAAGAAACGCAACAAAGACTAATCGTTTCTGGATTTATGCCGAAAGTTTCGATACAGCCAACCATCAAAAAAGCCTATCTTGAAATCAAACCCCCAACTCTTAGTGACTCTAAATCTGATCTAGCTCGATTGACATCAGCCCTTGAAAAAAATAATCAATTTAGAATCACAGACATCAATTACAATTCGCTAAAAGAATTAGCCACTGTACTCAGAAATGACGAATGGAAAGCTACTGTGTCCATCTTCAAAAATCGAGAGATAATCAGAGTAGAATCAGGAGACACATCAAAATCATGCTATGGTTTCTCTGTAGATATAGGTACAACTAAACTAGCTGGATATCTCATCAATTTATTGAACGGCAAAACTGTATCAACAGTTTCCAATCTTAATCCTCAGTCAAAATTTGGAGAAGACATAATCGCCCGCATTACTTTTACCATGAAAGACATCAAGTCAATGAATGAGCTCAATAGATGCATTATTGAAGGCATTAATAGTCTAATTAAAGAAGCATGCAACAGTGCTGGAATTTCGAGTAATGAAATTCTCGATGTATCAGTTGCTGGAAATACTGCAATGCATCATATTTTCCTTGGCATATCTCCTCGCTATCTTTCATTAGCCCCTTATCCACCAGTACTTAGTAGAGGTCTTGAAGTCAAAGCAATAGACTTGGGATTGAACACTAACATCGGATCGAGAGTTTATCTTTTACCAGTAGTAGCCGGCTTTGTTGGTGGAGATGCAGTAGCAGATGTTATCGCAACAGGTATTCATTCAGCAAATGATCTTTCCATGCTAATCGATATTGGGACAAATGCAGAAATAATTCTTGGGACTAAAAAACACCTAGTTTCTTGCTCATGTGCCTCCGGTCCGGCTTTTGAAGGATCACATATTCGTCATGGAATGCGCGCTTCAGAAGGTGCTATAGAGAGAATATGGATAGACCCACGCAGTTTAGATGTATCATTCAAGGTAATTGGAGACACCAAGCCTGTCGGAATTTGTGGATCAGCCGTAGTTGAAGGTATAGCGGAAATGCTTAGAACAGGAATAATTGATTCAAGAGGTCGAATGGATCAAAATAACACGAAATTAATCAGAAAGAAAAATGATTCTTTAGAATTTGTAATAGCCAGTAGATCTGATTCTGGTATTAATGATGACATTGTAATTACTCAATCCGATGTTAGAGAGATACAACTCGCCAAGGCTGCAGTATATACTGGAATATCGATCTTAATGGAACATATGCAAATCAAACCGAAAGAAATCAAGAAATTCTATCTAGCCGGAGCCTTTGGCACATATATTGACCCAACAAGTGCAATAGACTTGGGAATGTTCCCTGAAATTCCACTTGAACGGATACAGTTCGTTGGCAACACAGCAGGCTCGGGCGCAAGAATGACATTAATATCC